>CACXEB010000074.1 GCA_902766515.1 uncultured Eubacteriales bacterium | reverse complement strand
GACTGCGTCAGCTCCGTGATGAAGCGCTTGTCCATCGCCGTCAGCTGATAATCCTGCCGATGGATCAGCATATCCCGGTAGACCCGCTGGTTTTCCGCGCATTCCCGCTGCACCAGGTGCAAAGGCTGCAGCATGCGGTCCGGCAGGGGCGACACCCACATGAACGTCTCCGCGTTCCCGGTCAGCAGGTCCAGCTGGCTCCCCCGCTCAAAGACGAAGATCCGCCGCGGCGTCTGCGGCAGTTCCTCGCTCTTTACGGCGGAAAGCGGCAAAGAGGGCACATAGGGGTCGGCATGCGCAATCTGAATGTACTGGCGCAGATCCGAAAAATGAATGCTGTCCATGGCCGCCAGGGCGGAGTCCTCCCGCATGACCAGGACATACCTGAATTCCGCGACCATCTCGCTTTTCAGCCCTTTTTCCGCCAGCATCTGCTTGAAATACCTATCGTAGTTGGCCGCATATCGGATAATGCCCAGGTTGTACCCGACCTCCAGGATATTCCGGACCGCCTGCAGCGCGTTGGTTTCCTGGTAGAAGATCTCGACTTCTTCCTTGCCCAGCGTCCGGGAAAAAGCGGCAAACGCGTCCGAGATATAGCTTGCCCTGGGGACGGAGATGGAGAAGCGCTGCCTGCCCGCCTTTCTTTCTTTAAACTGGCTTTCCATTTCATCCACTTGCTCCAGGATCTTCCGCGCCTGGCTGACAAACAGCTCACCGTCCGGCGTCAGCGCCATCCCCTTGGAGGAACGGCGAAAGAACTGGATGCCCAGATCGGCCTCCATCTCCCTGACCACCCTGCTCAAATTGGGCTGGGCCACGTGCAGCTCCTCCGCCGCCCTGTTGATGGAACCATTGTCCGCGATGCAAACCACGTATTTCAGATGCAGGATATTCATGCCGTACTCCTCGCGCCCGTCATGTTACCAGGGATATGCTTCCCCCGTGTGAGTGATGAAAACGGGGCCTTGCTTATCATGCCGCTTGTTTTCAAACAGCAGGCGCAGGGTCTCGGCGTGTTCATAGGGATCAAGCGGTGCTTCCGTGTTGCCGGGGTTGGTGCGCATCCAGCCGGGATGCACGCAGATGATGTTCAGGTTCGGTTCATTCCTGAAGTAATTGTGCATGGTCATGGTGAGCATGTTCAGCGCCGCTTTTTCCGTGCCGTAATCCAGGTAGAAGGTACGGTAGCATTTCCCGATGCTGCCCGCTTCTGAAGAAATGTTCGCCACCAGCGCGCCGATAGCGCTCTTTTTCAGCAGCGGCAGGAACGCCTTCAGTACCCGGATCGGGCCGACCGCGCCCACGTTCACGGCGGGAGCGATCAGGTCCAGGTCAAAATCCGGCAGTTCCTTCATCGTATCGGCGGATGCCGTCGTAGCGTTATTGATGATCAGGTCAATACAGGACGTCCGCTTCGCCGCTTCCTCCGCCGCGGCATTCACCGACGCGGTGGAAGCAATGTCCATGGTGAGGATGTGCAGTCTTCCGGGATACCCGGCCTGCAGCTGTTCCAGTGCCTCCGAAGGACGGCGGATGCTGGCGAACACGGTGTCGCCGTGTTCCAGGTAGCGCCTGACCAGGTTGAAACCCAGGGCATAGGGACGGCCCGTGCCGGTAATCAATACGGTCTGCGGCATGAAAACGACCTCCTGTCTTTTATCATTTCGTTTTTCCGGTTCGCAGCTTCCGGGGCTCAGGCATCCAGTTTGCCCGAGGCCTCCCTCAGCAGCGCGATGATCGGAAGGTGCTGCGGACATACGCCTTCGCACTGGCCGCAGGCGATGCACGCGGAAGCGCGGCCGTATCCCTGCCCGATCAGGCCGCCATAAAACGCCTTGGGGCGGAATACGTCCCCGTACAGGCTCCTGGTATTGACCGCGCGGAAGATATCCGGGATGGCAATATTCATGGGGCAGCCGGGCATGCAGTACCGGCAGGCGGTCTCCGCTTTATCCGTTCGTGGTCCGGCTGAACGTCACGATGCTGCTGTTTTTTTCCAGGAAGGAGAAAATCTCCTCCTGTTTGACGGCTGTGTTCAGCTTCACCACCATGACATACGTGGTGGTGCCGTCCTTGTTGTGCGAAATATTGGTTTCCATCATCTGGGCGTGCCATGCGTTCAGCTGTCTCGTCAGCGCGCTTTGGAAGGTCCCGTCGTCCTTGACGACGATTTCGATGCGGTTATTCTGGTACTGGTCGTTGATAATGGGCAGGCGATGCGTAATGAACTGGATGAACACGATCAGCGCTGCGGAAAAGATTCCCAGGAGATACATGCCGGCGCCGAAAGCCAGCCCGACGCCCGTCGTCGCCCACAGGCCGGCGGCCGTAGTCAGGCCCTTGACCACCGAGCCCTGTTTGAAAATGACGCCTGCGCACAGGAAACCGATGCCGCTGACGACCTGGGCCGCAATCCGGGAAGGATCCGCGTCGCGGGAACCGGCAAAAAAGGCACCGTCCGCGTTGACCAGATCGGTAAACCCGTATTTTGAAACGATCATCATCAGCGCCGCCGCGCAGGAAACCAGCAAATGCGTGCGCACGCCCGCTTCTTTCAGGCGGCGGCTCCGTTCCAGACCGATGACGGCGCCGCATATGCAGGCGAGGGACAGACGGATAAACAGCTCCGCATAAAACGCCCACGTCATGTGTTGATTGACCAGTTGCTCCAGCATCTTCCGCACCTCCTGTCCGGGAATATGTTTTCAACGCCTGATAAACCGCTCGTCCGCCTCATGCGCTTCCGCGCTTACAAACCTTTCCACCGTCATATGAAGATCGTATTTGTTTCTCAGGCCGGCGATGGTCGTCATCATCGGGCTTGCGTGGTGGACGTCAATGGCAGCCTGGTCGCGCCAGCTGTCGATCAGCAGGATGGTCTCCGGGTCATCCAGAGAAGCGTAATACTCATACCGGAGGTTCCCCGCTTCCGCCCGGATGGCCGCTACTGTACCGGAGGCGATCATCTCCCCGGCAAAGGCCCGCGCGGATCCGTTTTTGCCCGTGTACCTGATATTGACTGTGATCATGCATACTTCCTCCCTTCGTCATATGCCCCCATCCGAATCAGAAGCCGGACAATAGGATCGCTGCGGTGGTCATCGTCCCTGAGCCGCTCTCTCGATGCGCAGCAGCAGCGTTTCTCCCCGCTTCATGGCCACATCCGTGTAGCTTTCATATCCGGGCAGCGTTTCGCCCGTCATCTCGTTGACCAGGCGCCCCTTGTCGGGCACATGGACGCGCTTGACGCCATCGGACGCCGCGTGTACGGCGATGTGGGACCCGCTGGCATAAGCGACGTCACCCTCGCATGTATACAGCTGCCCTCCGGCCGCGTTGAGCAGCTTCCGGATGCGGTCCGCCGGCGGAAACATGGCGGCATCCGCGAAAACGGAATAGTCCGCATGCCTTCGCAGCAGGGACTGGATGCCCAACTCATCCCGGTCCAGGATCACGTCGCCGGGCGCTTCCTGCCAGCGCAGGACCGGCGCCAGCGCTTCCGGCACCGTCTGGCGGGCGGCCTTGTCATTGAAATACAGGGAATCGTCATTCTGGGCGCGGTCGGCATCCTTCATCCGGCGCCGGACCAGGTCCTCGCAGCCCGGCAGGCGCTGGCCCGCGATCCCCGAGGCAGGCCGGCTCTCTACGGGGCCGAAGAAAGCCAGTACCCGGTCATGGCACCGCCAGGCATCCAACGCGCGCAGCCGCTCTTCCGTCCAGCGGCATACGGACGCGAAAACAGCCATACGGAAGTCGGAAGGATCCACCAGCGGCAGGTCGTCGATCATGTACAGCCTGTAGGGCGCGCCGATACATCCCATGGTTTTCCAGAGCAGATGGTTCTGCATGCCGCTCAGGCTGCTGTCGGAGCTGAAGCGGAAAAAGATTTCATCGTCCATGAACAGGGCGATCTCGCCGGCGTTCCGGCTGCCGCCGTTCAGCATGTGCTGCCTGTACAGGGCGCAGGCCTTTTGATGAAACGCCATGAAGGCATCATGGTCGTACCAGCCGCCCCACATATCGAACCACCAGATGGCATGGTTGTGCGTCAGCACCCGGGAAAAAGCCTTGAGCATCTGGCCCAGGGATCCTTCAATCGTTTCAGGCCCCCACCAGACGGGGCCGTCATACGCCCGGCTGACAAATGGATCGGCCTGCGGCATGCACTGGCTGATGGGCCGCGACAGGCAGGTGCGCACATCCGCCTCGGCAAACCAGGGCTTGCCGTGCAGGGCCGCGGAGTCCGCCGCACCCTGGAGCTGCCAGTCGATGCCGGGGGCGCGATGATCCGTGTAGATGAAGGGGCTGGCGATAAAATCGACGGCTTCGCTTCCGAAAACGATCGATGCGGCGTGCTGTCCGCTTTCCGGCCCGCCGGCGAGATAGCCATAAAACGCGCCGATCACCTGGGCATGTTCCGTCACCCTTTTGGCCGCGGCGCAGAGGTTCACAGCCGCCTGCGCCATGGATTCATTCATGAACGCGTAATAATCGATCGCTTCCCGCTCGTATGCCTCGTCCCGCAGATCGCCATGGACGGCATACAGCCGCCTGGCGGGAGAGGGGATCGCGATCTCATCAAAGGAAGCATAATCACGGCCCCATGCCCGGTTCAGCCGGTCCAAATCGGCCGAATAACGCTCCCTCGTCCAGGCCCTGAACGCTGCCTGGGCGGGCGGGGAATAGTCCGTCATCTGGCCGGACCGGTGGCTGGGCCGGAGAAACTCCTCCGTATTTCCGGCAGCCATGTGCCAGCCCGCGACGTACCGGTCCCACCGGCTGTCCTCCAGCCAGCGCCGGAAATCGTTCAGCATGGCCTCCACATCCGCCAGCCATTTCTGGGAGGAAAAGGACTGATGCAGCGGCGTACCGTGGGCGTCACGGCACAGTTCTTCCGGGTTTTCCCCGTCCCACCATGAAGGCGCCTCCGTCATGATCCGCGGGATGATGAATATCTCCCCCGGCCTGCTGTCGCCGACGATGCGCCGCAAGTCACTGTCCACCCGGGAAAAATCGTACTGCCCGTACCCTTTCCAGAAACCGGGACGGAACGGCCGGATCCCGCTCAACTGGTTGATGCCCCGGTCCCCCGCGTACACCGTGCAAAAAAACAGCCGGACGCCCGCCCGCTTGAACGCCTCATAACAGCCCTTTTCCGGCTGGTACGTCAGGTATCCGTACAGCGGCAGCCGCTCCCCGTTGACTTCCAGCAGAAAGCCTTCCCCCCGCCTGACGATCCGGCTGTTCAGCATTAAGGCATCCCTCCCCTGAAAGCGCATTGAAGACGTGCATCAGACCGGCGGCGGCGCATTTTCCGTCAGTTCCTGCTGGAGATCCGGCATGTTCCACAATGGCAAGAAAACCCTGATACAGATCATCAGCCATATTCCCCTTCTTTTCTGTACAGGGAGCATTACCTCTTCCGCCCCCAATTATAACAGTTTGCGGTTGTAATGTAAAGTGTATCACCAACGACGTTTTTCGGCATCATCGCATGTTCATCATTCAACGAGTCCTGCGCACAAAGAAATAGCGCTTGAAAACAGCGCATGAGTCTGATATACTTTTTTCAGAATCAATGTTCACACAGTCAGCCTCGTTCCGTCCAACGCCGAAAGGAGCATACAAGATGACAAATTCAAACGGACACGCATGTTTTCTGGCACTGATTGTTTGCCTGGCGATGCTGTGCGGCGCGTTTGCGCCGGGCGCGGACGCGCGGGCGGAAGAAACGGCGGCTTTTGCTTTTGACGCAGGCAGCCTGACGGCGGCGGCCGACAAGGAAGCCATTGAGCCCGGGACGGCGGTGGACGAAGACGGCGGCGGCCGTATCGTCACCTTTGGCACCGTCACCAAGCGCTGGGCCGAGGACAAGGGCGTCACCTCGACGGAAGCCGCCAAAAACCTGGGCGGCGGATTCCAGTTCACCGTGCGGGGGCAGGCCGAAGTGAGCCTGACCGTCTCCAGCACCGGCGGGAGCAACGAATCCGCCTTTGCCATCATCAGCGCCCGGGACGGCGCGGTGGCGGAAAACCATGAGAAGGTGACCACCGTGACAGGGACCGGGCGGCAGACTTTCACCTACACGCTGAGTGCCGGGGATTGGCAGGTCATGTCCCCGCAGAGCGATTTCAACCGCGGTGTACGGGTATACGCTCTCACTGTGACCGATACCTTTGCGCCGGCCGGACCGGCCGTTTCACAGGCAGTCCATACGTTTGACGCCGCCGGCCTGACCGCCGCGGAGGACAAGGAGGCCATTCCGGACGGAACGGCCGTGGATGCCGAAGGCACCGGCTACTTCACCGCCGCCGGCTCGGTCACCAAGCGCTGGAAGGAGGAGAAGGGCGTCACCTCCGTGGAGGTGGGCAAGGCCCTGTCCGGCAGCATCGGCTTCACGGTGACCGGTACGGCGGAAGCGGCCGTCATCGTGTCCAGCACGGGCGGCTCCAACGATTCCGCCGTAGCCCTCATCGACGGCGGCGGCCAGCCGGTGGCCAACGCGGAAGGCGTCACCGTGGTGCACGGCACCGACAGGCAGACCCTGACCTATGCCCTGGCGGCGGGCCAGTACCGCATCATGTCCCCCTATGACGAAGCGAACCAGCGGGGCGCGCGGGTGTATGCCGTGACCCTGACGGAGACAGCCGGGCAGCAGGCGGACGCGGCAGACGCGCCGGCCTGGGAATTCCGGTATTTCGGCGTCTCCACCGGCGGGGACCGGAACGTGCTCCTTGCCAGCGGCACGGGCATCGAAGCCGACGTTTCCCTGGGCTCCGCCCTGTTCGGCGAGGACGGCTCCGTCAGCAAGAAGGGCGGCAAGTTCGTGGCCGATTCGCCGGCGGACGGCGGCAGCTACTACTACACCGTCATTGATCCCACCACCACCAATTTCTTCCTCCAGGCGGACGTGACCGTCGACGCCCTGAATCCCACCCCCGACGGCCAGGAAGGCTTTGCCCTGATGGCCCGGGACGCCCTGGGTGAAGAGGGTGTGTCCGGCAACTGGATGGCGAACCTGGTGTCCGTGGGCTCCACCAAGCTGCCCTACGGCGGCGTGAATACTTCCCCGGAATCCGCCTGTGCCATGGGCATCCGTGCCTATACCGGCATCACCACGCCGGAAGCTTCCGATGAAAACGACATCCGGGCGACGCGGTTTGCCTGGTGGACCATGGACGGCGCGGCCCAGAAGATCGAGGCAGGCAGGACCTACCGGGTCAGCCTCGAAAAGACGGACAGCGCGTATATCACCACCCAGTACGATCCTGAGACCAACGAGGTCATTGGCAGCTATACCTACTACATTCCCGCGAAGGACCGCAACGCCCTGACCGTCAGCGGCTACGGTGAGCTGGACGATCCGCTGACCTGGCAGGAGGGCCATGCCGCCTATGTCGCACTGGTGGTGGCCCGCGGCCTGAACGCTACCTTCCGCAACATACAGTTCACCACCAGCGAGTGGAACCCGGCAGGATGGGCGCCCCAGCCCACTGAGTACACCGACCTGACCGCTTCCATCGCCAGCGCCGCCACCACCGCCGGCGATTCCTACGGCCTGATCTTCCGCACCAACGCGGACGGCACGGCCAGCGTGCATATGAATGGCGAGCCGGCTGCCGATAACGTCCGGGTGACCGCTGACACATACTGCTGCCTGACCCTGGACATGCCCGGGGATACGGCGGACATCCGGGTGGACTTTACTCCCGACCCCGTCTTTTCGTTCAGCGTGTTCCAGAAGCTGAGCAGCTATGAACCCGTCTCCCTCTCCACGACGGTGACGCGGCGGTTCCTCGGCCAGGAGGGCACGATCTTCGTCAAGCCGGACGGCGCGGCTGAAAACGCCGGAACCTCCCCGGCGGATGCCGTGGACATCCAGACGGCGCTGGATTATGCCGCGCCGGGCCAGACCATCCTGCTCACCGGCGGAACCTATGATCTGTCCGACGTGGAGCTGACCGTCTTCCGCGGCCGCAGCGGCACCGCGGACAGCCCCATCACCCTGACCGCCGCTGACGGACCGTTCGCCACCCTGGACTTTGGGGGTACGGGACGGGGGTTCAAGGTCTGGGGCGATTACTGGCACATCTCCCGGATCAATGTGACCCGCACCCGGAACGGCCTGCCCGGCATGCAGCTGGCGGGCCACTACTGCCGCCTGGAACGCATGAACTTCTTCAACAACGGCACCACCGGCCTGCAGGTATCCGGCAGCTCCGCGGACGACCGGAGCCTGTGGCCCGCTTTTAACGTCATCCGGAACTGCACCTCCATGAACAACGCCGACAAGGCCCTGGAGGACGCGGACGGCTTTGCCGCCAAACTGACCACGGGCGAGGGCAACGTGTTCGACGGCTGCATCTCGGCCTATAACGCCGACGACGGCTGGGATCTGTTCGCCAAGATCGCCACCGGTCCGATCGGCGCGGTCACCATCCGGAACAGCCTGGCGTACATGAACGGCTTCATCCGTGTCCAGGAAGGCGGGACCGCCAAAGGGTTTACCTTCGCCGACATCACCTGCGACGAAAACGGCGCCCTGACCTTCGGGGATTCCGTAGTGATGGAAGCGGGCAACGGGAACGGCTTCAAGATGGGCGGGTCCAACCTGCCAGGCGGCCATACGCTGATCAACTCCATCGCCTACGAGAACAAAGCCAAGGGCATCGATTCCAACTCCTGCCCGGATATCCGGGTGTACAACTGCACCTCCTTCAACAACGGCAGTCACAACGTCGCGCTGTATACCGGCAATACCTCTGCCGTGACCGGCTTTGCCGCCAGCGGTGTGATCAGCTTCCGCAGCGGCGCCGGCGCGGGCGAAAAGCTCGACCTGCAAAAGCAGGCGGGCGGCGACGCCCTGAATCCGACCTGCTATTACTGGGACGCCGAAAAAGGCCTGAGCGCGAACACGCAGGGCACGGCCGTGAGCGCGGACTGGTTCACCAACCTGGATACGTCCGTCGCGCCCGGCAGGAACGCGGACGGCACCATTGATATGCACGGCCTGCTCCTGCTCACGGACGCCGCCCGCTCCGAATACGCCGCGGGCGCCAGGGGATTTGCCTGGGGTCAGCAGGAAGCCACCGTGTGGGTCGTGGGCGACTCCACCGTGTCCGCCTTCAACGACAAATACTACCTGCCCCGGGAGGGCTACGGCGAGGAGATCGCCAGCTACTTCAACGCCCAGGTATACAACCTGGCCCGCTCCGGCGCGTCCAGCAAGGACTTTACCGGCATGGAGCAGTACCAGACCCTGCTGAACGGCAGCGCCCTCATCCCCGCCCTGGGTGACGCGGAGACGGAGAACTTCCTGATCATCGGCTTCGGCCATAACGACGAAAAGACCGAGCCTGTCCGCTTTACCGATCCCACCGGCGACTACCTGACGCCCGGCAGCTTTGCCAACAGCCTGTATGTGAATTATATCCGTCCCGCCCTGGACCGCGGCGTGATCCCCGTGGTGTGCACGCCCATCGCCCGACTGACCGGCGCCAACACGCTGGAAAGCTACGCCGGCGCCTCCGGCCATGTGACCGCGGACGTCACTATCGGCGATACCACCTTTCCCGGCGGCAGCTATGCCCAGGCCATCCTGGACATGGTCAGCGCGCTTCAGGCGGAGGGCATGGCCGTCGAGTACATCGACCTGACCGAGGCGACCATCCTTGAAAACATCGCCATGGACGAGGATGCCCGGTGGCTGCACTCCTTCACCGGCGCGAAATACGCGGACGACGGCACGACCCTCGTCGCCACCGGCCTGGACCAGACCCATACCAACCGCTACGGCGCGAAGCTGAATGCCTGGCTGATTTCCCTCCTCGCGAAGGAAACCGCGCCGAGGCTGTACGAATACAGCCTGAACAAGGCCCGTCCGGATTACGGGACCTGTTTCCCAGCCTCCGTAAACCCGGACTACGTGGTACTGGATTACCAGGCGCCGTCTGACGAGCAGATGAGCGCCGCAGCCTGGCCGGCCTTCACCGACGCGGACGGTACCGTCTGGCGCGGCACGGTGTTCGGCGACGTAGGCGGCGCCAACAAGATCACGGCGGACAACTTCACCGCCGTTCCGGAGGATGGCGCAATCACCCTGGGCGTCGCCAATAACTGCGGCAAGATCGCCAGCGGCAGCGACGGCCTGATGTTCTATTACACCCGGCTGCCGGCCGGGACCCCGTTCACCCTCACCGCCACCGCCACCATCCGTTCCTTCGCTGCCAACAACCAGGTATCCTTCGGCCTGATGGCCCGCGACGACCTGTACATCGACACCTATGTCGCCACCACCATGGGCGACTACGTGGCCGTCGGCGCCCGGAATCAGGGCGCAATCGTCAACTTCGGCCGCCGGAGCGGCGGGCTGATCGGCGGCGCACCGGCAAACGCCGCCGACCTGGCCGAAGGGACTGAAGTAGCGCTGAAACTGGTGGGCACCGGCGACGGCTTCACCCTCAGCTACGGCGGCGAAACCGTCTCCGCCGGCTTTGACTATCCCCTCACCGCTGTGGACGCGGACAGCGTCTACGTGGGCTTCTACGCGGTACGGAATGTCAGCGTCACCTTCAGCGACATCCGCCTGACGGTCGAATAACCGCAAACTCCAAAAGTCAGCGCCCGCCCGGTTCTCGCATGAGCCGGGCGGGCGTTTTGCATAAAGGGGTGAATCGATATCAAATCTCCGTCAGATCAGGCTCTCCAAATCCGTATATTCATACCCGTGGGCATCCGCCACATTCCTGTTGGTGAGCTTTCCGAGATAGCAGTTGACACCCATCCTGATCGCCGGATTCTCACAGGCTTTTTCCAGCCCTTTGTTCGCAATCTCCAGGCCGTATTTCAGCGTGGCGTTTGTCAGCGCGATCGTTGAGGTCCGCGGTACGGCACCGGGCATATTGCCGACGCAGTAGTGCACGACGCCCTTCTCGATATACACAGGATCGTCGTGGGTCGTCACCCGGGAGGACTCGCCGCAGCCGCCCTGGTCGATGGCCACGTCCACGAAAACCGCGCCGTCCTTCATTTCGGGCAGATATTTCTTTTTGAACAGCTTGGGCGTCGAGCCGCCGGGGATCAGCACGGAGCCGATGACCAGGTCCGCGTCCTTCAGTACGCGCTCGATGTTGCTGTCGGAGCTGACGAGCGTCTGAATGTGCGCGCCAAACATATTGTCCAGCTCCTCCAGGCGCTTCAGGTTGATATCCAGGATCGTCACGTTGGCGCCCATGCCCACGGCGATCTTGCAGGCATTCATGCCGACTGTACCACCGCCGAGAATGACCACGTTTGCTTTCGGCGTGCCGGGTACGCCGGCCAGCAGGATGCCCTCGCCGCCGAAGCGCTTCTCCAGGTACTTCGCGCCCTCCTGGATCGACAGGCGGCCCGCAATCTGGCTCATGGGGGCAAGGCACGGCAGGGAGCGGTCCTTTTCCTGGATCGTCTCATACGCCACAGCCTTCACTTTTCCCGCCAGCAGCGCGTCCATCTGCTGCCTGTCCGCCGCCAGATGAAGGTAGGTGTAAAGGATCAGCCCTTCATTGAACAGCGGGTACTCGCATTCCAGCGGCTCCTTGACCTTCACCATCATATCGACCAGATGCCAGACATCGGCCGCGTTGTCGATCAGGGATGCGCCGGCGTCCACATACTCGTTATCAGTGAATCCGGAGCCCACGCCGGCGCCCTTTTCCATATAAACATGATGGCCCGCCGCTACATAAGAGCGCACATTATCCGGGGTCAGTCCGACACGGTACTCGTTGTTCTTGATTTCCTTGACACATCCGATCTTCATCCTGGTTGCCTGCCTTTCTTTCGTCGTTGATTGCATGATACGCTGCTTTTGCACAAGCAGTGAAATCCCTGGTCAGAACGTCACGCCTTCAAACCCCTGCCACACATTTTTCCCGCTGTAGGTCATGGCCCTGGCCTGGCCGCGCAGCACCTTCAGGACCGGGAAGGCCATGGCCTCCTGCTCCATCTCCCCCGGATAGACGTGGATCGGGGCGATCCAGCCGCAGCGTGCCCGGACGCCGGCGGTGATATCATCGAAGCGCATCAGCCCGCCGGTCAGCAGGATGGCGTCGACCTTGCCGCACAGCACGGCGGACATGGCGCCGATATGCTTGCAGATCTGGTAGATCATGGTATTCCAGACCAGCGTCGCCTTTTTATCCCCCTGCTCCACCAGGGCATGGATGGTATCTGAATTCGAGGTGCCGAACAGGCTGACGAAGCCGCCGGACCGCGAACACATCCGCCGCACATCGTCGATGGAATGCGCCTCGATGTAGTCCAGCAGCGCCAGCACCGGCACGCTGCCGATGCG
>CACXEB010000073.1 GCA_902766515.1 uncultured Eubacteriales bacterium | reverse complement strand
GCGGAAAACGCCGCCAGAGCATCCATATCTGCTATGATCTTATTGGGTTCATCCCGCTGAGTGAATTGATGGAACAGGAAATGGCATGACCCGAAGATCATGCCATTCCTGAAAACTATAATACTATCTTACGAGGGGCGGCCGCGATGGCAGCCCCGTTTTTTTTGAGGGGATTTTTACCTGTATCATATCCGTTTACTCGACCGGCACGAAGTCCAGCTCGCTCAGGAAGTCCACGCACATGGCGATCTGGGCGTCGGTCAGGACCGGGTTGGCAGCCTGGGCGCTGGGGCTCATGACGAACTCGATGAAGTAGCCCTTGTACACGGACATGATGTCGACGAAGTCCGTATCGGCGCCGGTTTCGCGGGCCACCAGCAGCTTGGTGCCGTAGGCGGTGGTGCGGTAGCTGATGTCCACTTCGTTCATATCGGTGAAGGTCGCTTCGAGGGCCGCCAGATCTTCATCGGTCAGGTCGTTCATCCGGTCAACGTCGCTGTAGGTTTCGTCAAACGCGATGGAGAGCTGCAGGATGGGCTTTTCCGGATCCGGCGAGGTGATGAAGGCCGTAATTTTCGCGCCGAGGGCATTGATCAGCTGCATCGTGTAGCCCGACGGCAGGCGGCACTGCAGGGCGAACTCACCGTTGACCGCCAGCCTGCCCATCTGGGTCTTGTCCGGCGTCGCGGGCTCCGCCGCCTTCGGCAGGATGCTCACGTAGTTCTTGCTGATGTAGCCGGTCTTTCCGGTCACGGTGTCGATGGCCTGGTACCATTTGTCCGTTTCGCCGATGACCTTCAGCTCGCGGCCGTCACCCATGGAAGTGATGAGGCTGGCCGCCACACCGGGGCCGACGCGGAAGTTGACCCAGCCGGAGGTCCTGGATGGACGCACGACGATCATGAACGGTTCCGCTACGGGGCGGGCGCTGGCCAGCTGGCGGTTCAGCTCCGCCATGTTCGCTTCCTTCTTCTTCTGCTCATCGGTCTTCTGAGCCGGCGTGGTCTTCTTTGAGCTGCCCGAGGGCTTGTTTTCGCTCAGGTACCGGGCCTGGACGTAGGCGACGCCGTTGGGGCCCTTCTTGTACTGGATCACGACCCAGTCCCCGTTGATGACGACGGTGCCCAGGACGGTGACCTTGGTGCCGCTGTCCAGGCGGCCCAGCAGGTTGGTCTTCACGACGCGGGGTTCGCTGCGGACATTCAGCCGCCGGCCGTTCGCGGTGTTCACGTACATGGTCTTCGGGCTGGCAAACGCGCCGCCGCCGGTGATTTCTTCCAGGGTTTCGCCCAGCGCCGCGCCGAGGGACAGCACCATCATGGCAGCGAGTGCCAGTGCAATCAGCTTCTTCATGTGGATGACCTTCCTTTCGGTTCCGGTTTGTTCACGTCGGTTTATGGTTCCCGCCGGCGGAACCGCCCGCCGCAGGGGGGTGACACAGGTTGATACGCAGCGTGGGACGCGAATGGCAGGGACGCGGCGAATTGTTGAACAATTTTCCCGCCCGGTCATCGCGCGAGCGCTGTACTGACCTCCTCCAGTCCGCATAGCGGCAGCGTATAACCCTTACCGGACCCATCCTCACAGCAGAAGATCACTTTGAGCCCCTCCAGGTCACTGAGCGGGCGGAAGGCAAAGCGGATGGACCGGCCTTCCAGCGTGACAGCCGGCGCGTTCAGCGCCCGCATGAAATCATTGACCACCTCAAAACCGTCATAGAAAGGCGTTTCCTGTCCTTCGGCATAGGGCGACACGATCTCGAATGGCACCACCTGGGCGAAGTCCAGCTGACTGGCCGGATAACCGGGCTCACCTGTCTGGATTTCCGTGATCATCGCCGCTTCCGCGTCCGTTTTGAACGAATACCGGATGGTGTCCACCGTGAAGACCTCGAAATCCTGGTTGAACACCCACATCGTCGGCGTCAGCACGGCGCGCCAGCCATCGTCCGCCCTTGCCTCATCGCCGGTCCTCAGGATCATCTCCGGGTCATCCGCCATGCAGACCAGCAGACCGGACGCGGCTGCGCCGACCGTGCCCTCCCGGCCGCGGGCCAGCCGCAGCATCGACAGGATTTCGTAAATTCCCGGATCCGTCTCCCGGACGATAAACACCATGCCGGAGGCAAATGCTTTCCGCTGCGCTTCCGTCAGCGGCGCCTCGATCCACCGCTCATACCCGGCCGGATCTTCCGGGAGGGGGATCTCCGCAAGGTAGAATGTGGGGTTCTCGTCCTTCGGGGGTTCGGGCTTTTCCGGCTCGAACGACACAGGCTCGGTCCGGGCCGCGCCGCCGTCCAGCACGAGGGGCAGGTCCCCCGTCGCCTGCGCGGGCGCGTCCAAGCGGATGACGCAGGGCGCTTCAGCCGCCTGCTTGCCCAAAGTCAGCCGGAAGGACAGCTCCTCCAGCGCGAGGCTGTCCGTCCTATCCGGGAAGGTCAGGTACAGCATGTCCCGCAGCACCGCATGCGGCTCGAGGGTGACCTCCTCATGGCTGAGCGCGCCCATGCGCGCCTCGACCGTGCCGTTGACGGTAAAGTCCGCGGCGGACAGCTTCACCGGCTCATCCGTCAGGTTGCGCCAGGCGACCCGGAG
>CACXEB010000072.1 GCA_902766515.1 uncultured Eubacteriales bacterium | reverse complement strand
CTGGTGCCGGACCGTCCCCTGGCGGGCGAGGCGCTGGCGGCGGCGGTGGACAGCGCGGTCAGCCGGACGGTGGAGGATATCAAGTCCTACCTGGACCTGGATGTGGATGTACAGCAGGCGCAGTCGTACGCCTGTCTGACGGATTGTGTGACAGAACCGAACGTTTAAGGAGGAGAGGCAAATGGGTATCTTTTCAAATCTCGTACGCGGTCAGCTGGTCGACGTCATTGAATGGAAGGACGCGAGCCAGGACACGATGGTGTACCGCTACGACTGCGGCGGCAAGGAAATCATGATGGGCGCGCAGCTGACGGTCCGGGAGAGCCAGGTCGCGATCATGGTCAACGAAGGCAAGCTGGCCGACATGTTCACCCCCGGCCGGTATGAGCTGCAGACGCAGAACATGCCGATCCTGACGGCGCTGAAATCCTGGAAATACGGCTTCAATTCCCCGTTCAAGGCGGAAGTCTATTTTATCAATACCAAGCAGTTCATCGACCAGAAATGGGGCACCAGCGCGCCTGTGATGATGCGCGACGCCGAGTTTGGCATGGTCCGGCTGCTGGCGCACGGCATTTATTCCTTCCGGGTCAGCGATCCGAAGGTCTTCCTCAAGGAGGTCTTCGGCACCAACGGCCTGTATACCACGGATTATATCACCGGCCAGATCAAGCGGATCATCGTGTCCGGCCTTTCGGACGCCATCGCGCAGAGCAAGATCCCCGCGCTGGATCTTGCGGCGAATTATGACGAGCTGAGCTCCTACGCGCTGAAGTCGCTGTCTCCGCGGCTTGAGCCCTGGGGCATGGAACTGACCTCCTTCGTCATTGAGAACATCTCCCTGCCCGAAGAAGTGCAGAAGGCCATGGACCAGCGGACTTCGATGGGCGTGGTCGGCGACCTGAACAAGTATACCCAGTTCCAGGCTGCCGCGGCCATGCGCGACGCCGCCAACAACCAGAACGGCGCGGCCGGCATGGGCGCCGGTTTCGGCGCCGCCGCGATGATGAGCCAGGTGATGAACGGGGCGATGCAGCCGCAGGCTCCGGCGCAGCCCGCCGCGGCGCCTGCCGCCTACTGCGTCAAATGCGGCCAGCCGCTGACGCCCGGCGCGAAGTTCTGCCCGCAGTGCGGCGCGAAGCAGGAAGCCCAGGTGTGCGTCAAGTGCGGCGCGCCGCTGCAGGCCGGGGCAAAATTCTGCCCGGAATGCGGTGCCAAGCAGGAGTAAACCTTTGCCGTCCATGAAAAAGCGACTGCTGATCTGGACGCTGACCGCGCTGATGCTGTGCTTCAGCGCGGTCTTTCCGACCGTCGCCGAGGAGAAAGCGGGGGATGATGGCGTGACCATCTTGTGCCTGAACGTCGGCAAGGGCGACGCCATTCTGATCCGGGCGGAGGGACAGTGCTTCCTGGTGGACACGGGATACAAGCGCACGGCGGACGCGCTGATGAAAATGCTGGAGCGCGAAGGCGTCACCCGGCTGAACGGCGTCTTCCTGACCCACAACCACAAGGATCATTACGGCGGGCTGAACGCGCTGTGCACGTCCGGTATCCGCATTGATGCGTTCTATACGTCGGCGTACTGCCAGGACGGCTTCGGCGCGGATCATCCGCTGGTCATCGCGGCTGCCCGCCGCGGCCAGACGGTCCGCCCGCTGAAGGGCGGCGACCAGGTCCGCCTGTCGGACACGGCAGTATTCGACGTGCTGGCTCCGGTTCGCCTGAACAATGACAACGAAAACAATAACTCCCTGGTCATGCGGCTGGAAACCGCTGACGGGAGCGTGCTGCTGACGGGAGATATGAAGTTCGAGGAGGAATACGACCTGATCAGCCAGGGGCTGCTCCGGCAGACGGACGTGCTGAAGGTCGCCTTCCACGGCGATAACTCGTCTACCAGCATGTCCTTCCTGAGCGCCGTCCGGCCGCGGGTCGGCCTGATCTCCACGTCCACCGCGGAGGAAAAGGATACCCCGTCGCGGGATGTCCTGCAGCGCCTCGCCTCGGTTGGCTGCGCCATCTATGTGACCCAGGATGCGGCGTACGCGGTCCGGGTGGTGCTGAAGGACGGCAAGGCAGCCGTCACGAGGGAGCAGTAGCAGTATCGCAGTATCGATTTTGATTGCACCCCGCAAAAGCGGCGGGCCGGTCCCCGGATACCCAGTCTGACTGGGAAGCTCCGGGAACCGGCCCGCTGTTTTTATCGGGCAGTTTATCAGGTTGTTTTATCGGGTCGTTCCGACCGGCCGCAGGATGGCGCTCGTCTGGCTGTCCAGCGTGCAGACGCCATCGGCCAGGGAGGCGCCGCCCGCGCCGATGCTGTCGCACAGGACGAGCGCGCCGTCGACCGGGACGCTCAGTGTCCGCTCAGTCGTGTTGTGCAGGACCACGACGGTGCTGCCCTGCCATTCGCAGGCGTAACCGCCGACTTTGGTGTTCGCGAAGCTGAGCGCTTTGAGGGTGCCGCGGGCGATTTCGGGGTAGGCCTTCCGGATCATCAGCAGGCGCTTGTAGTAGGTGTAGGGGCTGTCGCTGCGGCCCTTCTGGCGGCTGACGCCGTAGTCCGTCTGGTGGGTATAGGTCGCGCCCACGGGATCCCGCACCGTATCCCCGTCTCCCCAGACCATGGCCAGGCGGCGGTTGGCGTCCGTGTTCGCCCCGCCGCGGGAACCGCGCAGGCCGATCTCCTCGCCGTAATAGATG
>CACXEB010000071.1 GCA_902766515.1 uncultured Eubacteriales bacterium | reverse complement strand
GGACACCCTGCTGCTGACGATTGCCAAGGATCACTATGTGATCACTGAATTCGGCGGCTCCGGCGATCCCGGCAACGACCTGCTGGATACCCTGGACATCCTGTCCTACCTGACGATCGAGTAAAACAGCGCCATGACTCCGGCAAGCTTTGCCCTGCCGGAGTTTTTTTGTTAGAATGGTTTAAGCGACAATCAGATAAAAATAATAGAAAAGGAAAGACAAAATGAAGAAAAAAGTGTTTGCGGCGCTTCTGGCGCTTTCGATGCTCCTTTCCGCTGTTCCCGTGATCGGTGAAACGGCACCGGCGGAAAAAGACGTCACCGTGATGATCTATATGTGCGGCGCTGACCTGGAATTAAAACGTTTCCAGGGAACCAGCACCATGGCGGAGATCAACGCGACCGGTTTTAACACGGAAAAGGTCAACGTGATCGCGCTGCTGGGCGGCACGAGTGCCTGGAGCCGCGGCTATGACACCTCCAAGCTGACTGTCGTCCAGCTGGGCGGCCGCCGTCCTGTAGTAGTTGACGAGCTCCCGCTGGGGAATATGGGCCAGGCGGAAACACTGACCGGCTTCCTTGACTATTGCCATCAGAATTACCCGGCGAAGAAGTATGACCTGGTCATGTGGGATCATGGCGGCGGCCCCAACTATGGCGTTATTTTTGACTGGCTGTTTGACCAGGATTCCCTGAGCATCGCGGAGCTCAGGAACGCGTTTGGTCAGAGCGTGTTCGCCGATAAGGGCCTGGACATCATCGCGTTCAACAGCTGCCTGACCGGCGGCATCGAGTACGCGGCCAACCTGGCCCCGTACGCGAACTACATGGTCGCGACGGAAGACAGCATGTACGGCCTGAGCTATGGCTGGCTGAAAACGCTGGACACGGACAGCACCGAGGATACTTTGAAGCAGATGGTCGATGGCACCTTCGCTTTGAACAAAACGCAGATCGAACTGCAGAACGCGCTGGAAATCAACGCGGTAGCGGCGGTGGATCTCTCCAAGGTTCAGACGGTGGTCGCCGGCATGGATGACTTCTTCAGCAATGTGACCCCGAACACCAACACGAACGGCTTTGTCCGCGTTTCCCAGCAGCGCCGGGATACCAAGACCTTCGGTTCGACCGAGAGCAACGGTGCGAGCAACCGCGACCTGGCGGACCTGGGCGACCTGGTGACGCACCTGCGCGATTACGCGCCGGAAAAAGCCGACGCGCTGCTGGCGGCCCTGAACGAGGCCGTCGTCTATAAGCAGGCGGTGACGGATGACTGCAGCGGCCTGACGGTGTATCACCCCTACAGCAACAAACAGACGCTGAAAAAGAATATCGCGGCGCATAACGACATCCCGCTGTCTGCCGCCTATTCCGCCTTTATCCAGCAGTTCGCGGCCATGCTGACGGACACCCCGCTGGCTGACTGGACGAACCTTCACACGGATCCGGTCGTGGATAAGGACAGCCGCACGCTGTTCACCCTGAAGCTCAGCGACAGTCAGGCGGAAAACCTGGCCTATGCGCGCATGTTTGTGCTGCATCAGCAGGCGGATGGCGTGTATCGCCAGGTGTTCGACAATCCTTCGAGCAGCCTGAAGGACAATGGCCTGACCGGCGAATTCAACGGCATCGCGCTTTACGCGGCGAACGGCGATGAGCTGCTCTCTCCCGCGCTGACCTATGAAATCAATGAAGGCAACGGCGTCTATCTGATCCGCGCCCGGCTGACCAGCAAGGCGAAGGAAGAAAACACCGGTGACTTTACGGCTGACGGCCTGATCTGCTGCGCGCTCGATCAGGAGACCAGGCAGCTGGTGCCGGGCACCGTCCTGATCCTGGATGAAGCCTCCGGCGGTTACAGCAGCATCTATTGCCTGAAGTTTGCTGATTTCGACGAGATCTCCATCCCGCTAATCAGCAGGAAACCCACCAGGAATGATGCGGGCATCCTGCTGCCCTTCAATGAGTGGGAAGCGGCGGAGGAAACCGCCTGGACCGCGCCGATCGACGGCAGCTGGAACTTTGCCTTCAAGAATGACACCATTGATACGGCAGAACTGTATGCCGCCTTCCAGGTGACGGACGCCCAGTACAACCTGTACAGCAGCGAACCGGCCGTCGTGAAGGCGAAGGCGCCTATACTCAACGATGACGAAATCCGCGTTGAGTATGACGACCTGGGTCTGGCCCTGATCAACAGCTTTACCGTGGCGCCGGTCGGCCAGAACCTGATCCTGAGCGCAGAGGTGACAAACCTGACTGAAACCGAAGCCTTCATCACGATGACGGATCTGACCCTGAACGGCAGCCAGAACGCGGCGGAAGCGACCGCTTACGGTAATGGCGGAAATTGGGGTCTGCTCAAGGACGAAACCCAGTTCCTGCAGCTGTCCCTGCCGCTTGCCGACCTGGCCGGCATGAGCCCGATCACGGAGATCACCTTTGATCTCAGGCTGGTCAACGCCGCGGATGAGACGCAGGAAATCGGCGTTGTGCCGGTAAATGTCTACCTCCTGCTGGAACTGAACAACTGAAATGATTTCATGGAGGACGCAGGTGCGTAAACTGTTGATCAGTTTGATCTGCCTGTTATTCCTGTGGACACCCTGCTCCGGGGACAGCATATTGCTGTCCTCGGACATTCTTTGTGCGGAATTGGCGGAATGCCGGGTGGAACCGGGACAGGCGGACCTGACTGTCATCTGGAAAAACAATTCGGACGTGAATCAGACCATCACGCTGATCGCCCCGGAGATGAATGGTGCGGCCGCGAGCTTTGAAGGCATGACGGCGAGCCAGGCCGTCCGACTCGCGCCGGGCGCGGAGCAGGAAACCATCGTCACGATCCTGGCAGACAACCCACGGGAAACTCCGGAGGACGTCTCCTTCAGGTTCTGTATTGACCGGCGGATCACCACGAAAACGGCGGTCGATGTGACGGCGCCGTCGGCGGAGGCGGCGGAACAGCCTTCGCCGGAAGCGCAGACGCTGATCGTCGATCTGGATGAGGCGTCAGCCTGTCCGGTGATCCTCCTCAGGGATATGCTGCCGCCGGACGAGGCTGCGCAGCTGGTTGACGCGCGGGTACAGGTCTGCCTCCAGGAACCGGACGGGCTGCTGATCCTGCTGACAGCGCCCGCTGAGGTCTCCGCGGACGGCCAGGCTACGGCGCGCATCGCCGCCGCGGTGCCGGTCCTGTCCATGGACAAGCCGTTTCCGATGACCTCCGACCAGGTCACGAAGGACGGAAAGACCACCTGGCTGGCTTCCCGGATCAGCCTCTACAGCGACGCCATCTATTTCTGCGTGCTGGCACTGCAGTTTGAAATGGCTGAGGATGGCGGTATAACCTGCCGTCAGGCGTTCAGCGCGGAGGAATTCGGCACGGCGGACGCGGCGCCCTATGATCTCTTTGAAGCGGGCAACGTGTCGAGCCTGAAGTATATGACGAATAAAACGACGCTTCTCGACGCGGCAGCGCGGATGGACGGCGTGTTTCAGCCGCTGCGCGTGACCGGACCCCTGCGTGTGTCCATGCAGCCGCTGGCGGCACTGGGGGAGATCGTCTATTATTTTGAGTACTTCATGGATGACGCATCCTCTGTCATTCACCCGCTGACGGCGTTCCCGGAGTAACGCATGAAACATATCCGACTTCTGAAAAAGGCGCTGACTGTCCTCAGCCTCCTGCTGTGCGTCCTGGCCTGCCGGCCCGCCAAACCGGAAACAACGGGCCGCAGCCTGACCCTGATGGTCTATATGTGCGGCAGCAACCTGGAGAGCGGGTATGGCGCCGCGTCGGCGGACATCGAGGAAATGAAAGCGGCCGGCCTCCGGTCGCGGGATGTCACGGTGCTGGTGATGACCGGCGGGGCCAACCAGTGGTCCCAGGGCTACGACGCCGGCGAGTGCCTGATCCATGAGCTGGGTCCGCGCGGCACCCGCATTGTATGGCGTTCAGAAGCAAAAAACATGGGCGATCCGGAGACGCTGACCGCCCTGCTTCGCTATGGGCCGGAAGCGTATCCGGCGGATCAATATGCCCTGATCCTGTGGAACCATGGCGGCGGACCCGCAGAAGGCGTCTGCTGGGATGAGCTGTTCAGTCTGGACCAGATGACCCTGCCCGAACTGACACAGGCGATTGACGCAGCCGGCTTTCCGGAAAAGCTCAGCTGGATCGGCTTTGACGCCTGTCTGATGAGTTCCCTGGAGGTTGCCAGCGCGGTGGCTCCCTATGCGGAATACATGATCGCTTCGCAGGAAACGGAGCCGTCCACCGGCTGGAATTACGCGTTCTTTTCAGAACTGCCGGCGCTGAGGAGCGGCGCGGACGCAGGAAAAAGCATCATCGACTGCTATTTTGAAACGGAATACCGGAATCAGGACATCCTGACGATGGCCTGCATTGACCTGGCGAAAGCGTTGCAGGCCGCTGACAGCCTGCAGGATTGCTTTGCGTCCGGAGACGTATCCCTGAAGCGGGAAACGTTTGAAGAACGGGCGGCGATCCGCCTGAACACCCGCAGCTTTGGGCAGGGTGTGCGCGATATGGATGAGAACGGGTATGACCTGGTCGACGCGGCGGACCTGCTGTCACAGCTTCAGCAGACCGGGCCGGTCATGGGGGCGCTCGACGGCCTGCGGGAAGCGATCGTGTACAGCAGGGCAAACGTGGAGCGGGCCAATGGCCTGACGCTTTATCATCCGTATACCAACAAGACCAAATACCTTGAAAAGTGGCGGGCGTCGTATGCCAGCCTGGGCTTCTGCCCGGCCTATACGCAGTACATTACGCAGTTCAGCGCCATGCTGATCGACCCGCCGGCCGCTGACTGGCGCGGACTCAAAACGTTCTGCGTGCCCGATGAAGTATCCGGTGGGCAGCGCATCGGCCTGCAGCTGACGGCGGAACAGGCCGTCCAGCTGGCGCAGGCCCGCCTGATGATCCTGGCGGCCGGGTCGGATCATTTTGGCCGGATCGACGGATGTGTCCTGGCTTATACCGGACCGGCCAGTATCGAAGAATCCGGTCTGGTTTCGGCGGATTACCGGGGCGAGGCACTGTATGCCGTTGATCAGAATCAGCGTTACTACGGGCCCATCAGCTGCGTATTGTCTGATGACGCGCTGTCCTACGCGGTCTTTGCTTCATACACGCCCAAGGGTCATGCCAAGTATGAGGAATCCATCACGGTGGCGCATTTTCTGGATATCCGGTCAGAAGGGCTGGACAAGCCGATCCGGACAACATGGGTCTATGACGAAGAATCCGGTATGTATACCAACCGCATTCCCTTCGTGGATCAGAATTACGGTCTTCTGACGCTTCATTACTTTTTCAGGACGCTGCCCGATCAGGATCCGCTGCCGGCTTTCACCGACTGGCCGGTGAATACGGACACCTTTTTCAGCTACAATCTGGACCTTCCGCAGGACTGGCATTTCCGCATGCGGGAGGACTTCGGTACGGACGACCAGTATTTTGCCATGTTCCAGATCACGGATCTCCAGCAGAACCAGTATTGCAGCCAGCCGGTGCTCATCGATAACCCCCTGCTGAGCAGGCTGTCCTTTGAGAACGGCCGGCAGGCATCGGAGCGCTTGACGGTGGAAATCGCCGGCTACAGCGTCCAGCCGGCTTCCGGGCTCCAGCTGTTTGCGGAGATTGAAAACCTGGAGGACAGGGCGGTCCGGATGGGCATCACAGACCTCATGCTGAACGCGACGCGAAGCGTGAAAACCTTCCGCACATCGGAGCCGGTTGAATCGCATGCGAAGCTGAGCGAACGGGTGATAATCCCGGCGGAGACGCTGTTCGGATTGCAGCGGCTGGAAACCGTGACGCTGACTGTCACGATCGATGACACGGAAACCGAAACCTATGAGTTTGCGCTGGCGGACGGCGGCCTCAGGCTGGCGGACAGCGCGTATCATCCGGCAGTGCTCGCGGAAACGGAACGGGAGGGCGTCCTCTACCAGCTGCTGGGCCTGGTTCCGGAGGAGGACAGCATTCGGTGTACGCTGCGCGTCGTCAATCACAGTGGCAGTATGGTATCGATCGGCAATGATATCCTGCTGAACGGCCTCCAGCTGGAGACAGCGCCCGGTACGGGCGCGAATGTGCCCGCCGGGATGGAAGCCGTCGTATCGCTGGCGGCCGACAACAGGGCGGTGCTGACGAATGCGCTTTTCTCAGGGCTGGTGGTTACGGGCATTAAAGACGATTTGCAGGAGTATGTATTTCTGGACCGGCTCGCGCAGCGGAAGGGGATCAGCGCCGTCAGCGAGGTGCAGCTGCTGCCGGTATCCGATATGAAGGCCATGTTTACCCTGTACTATGATGACCTGCCGGCAGAGGCACCGGTTGTGCTTCATCCGAAGCGGCCTGTGGCGCTGTACGGGCATGAAACAGCGATCAATGACGCTGCCTGGCGGACGATTGCGGAAGCGGAAGCGGTGACGGTGCGGCTGGGACGGACGCTGGTGGGGGAAAACGGGCTGGGGCTGTGTCTTGATATTGATAATGCCGGTCTTTCGCCGGCGCTGGTGACCCTGTCCGACGGTGAGATCAACCGGCTGCCGGCTGAAAATTCCATGTTTGCTTCCAGGTTTGCAGTGGCCGCGGCGGCAGAAAAATATGTATGTACCTGCCTGACGCTTCCGGAGGGCTTTGAGTCCGGCATGACGGTCGAAACCTGCGCCTTTACGCTGGAGATCAACGGGACCGGGCATCGGATCCGGCTCAGCTATGAATCACCCGCGGCACTGGGGGAAGAATGGGGCGTGATGCTGGAAGCGGACAGCGTGCGCGTGGGATTCGATGAATAGAGACGGTATTGGTTTTTTCCTTGACGAAAGAAAGCGAAGAATGGTATAATGCCTTGAACGCGCGGCAGCGCGGAAATTGATCAAGAGAGGGGTTTTCAATATGGCGCTGGTAACATCGAAGGAAATGTTCAAAAAAGCGTATGAGGGCGGTTACGCGATCGGCGCGTTCAACGTCAATAACATGGAGATCGTGCAGGGTATCACCGAGGCGGCTTCCATGGAAAAGGCGCCTGTCATTCTGCAGGTATCCAAGGGCGCACGCGCCTACGCGAATCATACATACCTCGTCAAAATGGTCGAAGCGGCCATCAAGGAAACGGACCTGCCCATCGTGCTCCACCTCGACCACGGTCCCGATTTCGAGACCTGCAAGTCCTGCATCGACGGCGGCTTCACTTCCGTCATGATCGACGGTTCCGCTCATTCTTTTGCCGATAATATCGAAGTCACCAAGAAGGTGGTCGAAT
>CACXEB010000070.1 GCA_902766515.1 uncultured Eubacteriales bacterium | reverse complement strand
GAACGACCGGCTGCAGCCGCGCATCGAGCTGAGCAGCTACCGGGGCCTCAGGGACTACTGCTGGTCGCTGTACCGGGGCGTCAACATAGAAAAGTTTTATCTGATCGCCCTTGACAGCCAGCTGAAGCTGATCGGCATCCGCTTGATCGCGGAGGGGACGCTGGACGAGGTGCCGGTGTACCCGCGGGAAATCGTCGGCCTGCTGCTGCGGCAGAACGCTTCGGGGGCGGTCATCACGCATAACCATCCCGGGCAGACGGCTGAACCGTCCGAAGCGGATATCCGGCTGACGCGCCAGCTGCGCGGGCTGCTGGAAGCCCTGTCGATCACTTTGTATGACCATGTCATCGTCGGCAGCGACGGCACTTACAGCTTCGCCCAGAAGGGCAGGCTGAATGAAAATACGGAGAGTTAACATGAATCGTACGGTGCGAAGAATCATCATCCTGCTGATGATCGCTGTCCTGTGTGTCCTCCTGGTATACCTGGGCCTGTTTGCCTGGGTGTGCTATGCCGAGAGCCATATTGAAGCGGCGCCGGCCACGGACGTGATGATCGTGCTGGGCGCGCAGGTCAAGCCGGACGGCACGCCGAGCGTCCAGCTTGAAAACCGGCTGGAGACCGCGCTGACGGCCTACAGGCAGCAGCCGCAGAAGATCATCTGCTGCGGGGGACAGGCGGGCCAGGAGCCTGAGCCGGAAGGACAGATCATGGCCGACTGGCTGATCGCGCGGGGGGTGCCCGCGTCGGACGTGCTGCCGGAGATTACCTCCGGGGACACCAAGGAAAACATCCGGAACGCCATCCGGCTGCTGGGGTACACGCCCGAACGCGTGCTGATCGTGACGAGCGATTACCATGTGGCGCGGGCGCTGCAGATCGCGCGGGACCAGGGCCTGCAGGCCTGGGGCCTGAGCGCGCCGACGCTGCCGGAGTACTGGCTGAAAAACCGGGCGCGCGAGGCGCTCGGCTGGGGAAAATACCTGCTGTATAAGGTCATTGGAAAATGATGAAGAGATTTCTGTGGGGGATCCTGTGCCTGGCCGTCTGCCTGACCTGCCGGGCAGCGTGCCGGCCGGCGGCATCGGCGGAAACGGCCCGCGACCTTGCGCCGGAATGTGACATCACCGCGACGGAGCACCCCGAGCGGAAGCGCTATATGCTGGACCGCAATCTGGCCCGCTTCTGGGACGGAGGCGAAGCCGGAGCGCTGGAGGTCCGGTTGCCGAAGGGGGAAAAGGCCCAGGGGATCGTCGTAACGTATCATGGCTGCAATGCGGCTGCACAGGTCACAGACGCGGCCGGGACGGTCATCGGCAGGAGCGAGGGCCGGTACCGGGTGGACTGGATCCCATTTGACGTTGAAACTGACCACTTTATTCTGAAGCGTGCTCAGCCGGGGACAGCATTCCAGATCAACCGGCTGCAGGTGCTGTCCGCCGGGGATATGCCCGACTGGGTGCAGCGCTGGCAGTCGCTGGAACAACCGGCGGAGCTTCTGCTGGTTGCGACACATCCGGACGATGAGATCCTCTGGTTCGGGGGCATATTGCCGTACTACGCCGGCCAGCTGAAGCGGCGCGTGATGGTTGCCTACATGGTCGGCGGCCGCAACTCGATCCGGACGATCGAGCTGTTGGACGGCCTGTGGACCATGGGCGTGAGGTATTATCCGGACATCGGTGACCTGCCGGATTCCGGACTGGGTTCCGCGGGAAGCACGTATCTTGCCTGGGGCAGGGGTACCGCCCTGGACCGGGTCGTCACGCTGATCCGGCGCTACCGGCCGGAAGTGGTGATAACCCAGGATGTCAAAGGTGAATATGGTCACGGCGGCCATATCGTGACAGTTCAGGCGGTCATCGACGCGGTCAGGACCCATGCCGGCGATGCGGCATACCAGCCGGAGGGAGAAGCGGCATACGAACCGTGGACCCCGTACAAGCTGTATATCCATCTGTGGAAGGAAAACGTGATCCGCTTTGACTGGCAGCAGCCGCTGAGCGCCTTTGGCGGAAAAACGGGACTGGAGATCGCGCGGGCAGCGTTCAAAAAGCATGTATCCCAGCAGCACGGGAAACACCAATACGCGGTCCGGGACAGCGGACAGTATGACTGTTCCATCTTTGGACTGTACTACAGTGCCGTCGGGCTGGATGAGCGCAGGGATGACCTGTTTGAGCATGTGCCGTCCGGGCAGCCGGTCATCTCTCCAATTGACTGATGACCGCCTGCAGCCCGGCCGTTACGCCGCGGAGGATGTCCGCGCCTGACAGGCTGGGCTGATGGGGACGGCACAGAACCTGTTCGTGCTGCCATGGCACGTGCAGGAAACCGGCAGCCACAGTCGGACAGGATCGCGCGGCCATGTCCAGTACGCAGTACATCAGGTGATTGCACACATAGGCGCCCGCGCTGTTGGAAACCGAGGCGGGAATGCCCGCCTGGCGGATCGCCAGGGTCATCTGGTGGATGGGCAGGGTGGCAAAGTAAGCCGCAGGCCCATCGGGGACAATCGGCCGGTCGGCCGGCTGGTCCCCTGCGTTGTCCAGCTGGCGCGCGTCGTCCAGGTTGATCGCCAGCCGCTCCGGCGTCAGGCCGAAACGGCCGCCGGCCTGCCCGAGGCAGACGACCGCCGCTGGCTGCTCCGCCTGGAGGGCGGCTGCCACCGGTGGAAAACACCCGCGAAAAGAGACAGGCAGGATCAGCTTGCGTATGCGCACGCCGTCCAGCTGGTCAGGCAGCGCGAGCACAGCTTCCCCGGAGGGATTGATCTCCTCACCGCCGAAAGGTTCAAATCCGGTGACTATAAGGCTTTTCCGCATTGGGCACCTCGTGACTGAAACAGTAAAAATTCAATGAAAACTGGACGAAAGAACAGGATTTGTGATACAATAGCACCGGTCTGCCAGACATGGCGGACCGGAATTCCAAGGGGAAAGAGCAACTCCCTGCAGGCATTGTCCGGAGGTAACGGCCATGAAACATCGCTACGGTTCCTGTATCAGGCGTTTTTGCCTGCTGCTTCTGATCTGCCTGCTGCCCATGGGTGCCGGCGCGGAAGCGGCGGAACCGGAAGCGGCGGATGTGGGATCGACGGTTTCGACGGCACGGGAACAGATGATCGATGAAATTCTCGAAGCGGCGCATGGACAGTTTGTGAAGACCAAAGGCCGGCTGCAGCGCGCCCACTACAGCGGGGACATCTATATCTGCAAGAATTTCACGATCTACTGCTTCAAGCAGGCCGCGCCGCACTACCGCATGGCGGAATACCCGGATACGGCCCTGGTGATTCCGGACAACCTCCCCAAGGAAGAGTGCAAGACCTATCTGTACGGCTACAAATGGAAGGATATTCCCGCTGAAAAAGGCAATCCCTTCTATGAGGCGGCGGCCTTCCGGTATGATCCCAACCTCAGCAAGAAAGAAAACCAGGAGATTGCCCGCGCCTTCCTGCGGCAGGTCCAGCGGGGGGATTTTTTCCAGATGCGGGCGGACTACTATTACGGCAAAGGTCCGCACAGCCTGATCTTTACGCAGGACTATGATGCCGCCAGCGATACGGTGACCTGGTGCGACAGCAACATGAAAGGCGAAAAGAAAAGCGGTATCCGGTACGGCTGTGTCCAGTGGGACGCCAACAGGAATATTGACTGGTTCGTGGACGCGTTCTGCCGCAGCAGGCACGGCGCGACCCTCTACCGGCTCAGGGAAGATATCGTTTCGATATCGAACGAATGATAAAGAATAGGCGGCGATTATTTCCATAATCACCGCCTGTTATTGATTATCAGTAGTTTTCCGCTTTCAGTTGGAAGTAGGCCTGGGGATGGTTGCAGACGGGGCAGACTTCCGGCGCTTTCGGACCGATGACGATGTGGCCGCAGTTCGAGCACTGCCAGATGCAGTCACCGTCACGGCTGAAAACCACCGCGTCTTCGATGTTTTTCAGCAGCTTGCGGTAGCGGGCCTCATGCTCCTTTTCGATGGCGGCAACGCCCAGGAACAGGTCGGCGATCTCATCAAAGCCTTCTTCCCTGGCGGTTTTGGCGAAGCCCTCATACATATCGGTCCATTCGTAGTTTTCACCGTCCGCGGCTGCGGCCAGGTTCGCCCTGGTATCGCCGATGCCGTTCAGCAGCTTGAACCAGATTTTCGCGTGTTCCTTCTCATTGGCCGCGGTTTCCTCAAAGATGTTGGCGATCTGCACATACCCTTCTTTTTTCGCCTTGGAAGCGAAATAGCTGTACTTATTGCGGGCCATGGATTCTCCCTGGAACGCCGCCCAGAGATTCTGCTCGGTTTTGCTCCCTTTCAGTTCCATCGTATTTCTCCTTTCCTGTTATGGCTGACGAATCAGCGGCATCGCCATGAACGCCAGCCGCCCCAAGTATAGCATAGAATTTGCATTTCGGCTACAGGCAAATTGGAGGTCGTATGTCCATACATACTCTGACATTTGAAGAACTGGCCAAGTCCATGGAGCGGGATTTATACCTGACCTGCTATGGAATGCTGGGCCATCGGGAGGATGCCGCGGATGCCCTCCAGGAGACGATGCTCCGGGCCTGGAAAGGCTTCCATGGCTTCCGGGGCGAGGCCCAATGGAAGACCTGGTTCCACCGGATCGCCGTCAACGTCTGCATCGATATGCTGCGCAAGCGCAAACCGGAAACCTCCCTTGAGGTGATGCAGGAGGACGGCTTTGATCCGCGCGATGAACACGCGAACGTCAGCGCGGATGTGGAAAAGGCGGAAAGGCGGGCAAAGCTGCGCGAGGCCATTCAGCGTCTGGACGAAAAAGACAGGACGCTGATCGTGCTGCGGGATGTCCGGGGAATGGCGTACGATGAACTGGCGCGGGTGCTCCGGCTGCCGCAGGGGACGGTCAAGAGCCGTCTCAACCGGGCGCGTGAAAAACTGAAACGGATTTTGTCCGAGGAAGCGGAACTTTTTGACCGCGGATACGTCAATAACAGTGAAAGGAGGAGCAAGCGATGACCTGCACGGAAGTGGAAAAGCTGCTGGATCAGCAGCCGTTGGACGAGCAGGCGAAATCGGCCATCCGCAGGCACGCGGCGGAATGCCCGGACTGCCGGCTCCTTCTGGAACTGCGTCAGCTGGATGAGGAAGAAACCGTGCCGCAGCAGGCTTCCATGCAGTGGCAGGCGGCCGTGCGCGGCGCGAAGGCGCAGTCGACGGCAAGTGGCAGGCGGTCGATCGTAGGAAGGGTCACGCCGTTGATCGCAGTGATGGCGATCCTGGTAGCGGTGTTTACCCTGCGGGATGCCATTTGGAAAACAGATACGGTGACGACGACGCCAAAGCCGGCGGTGACCGCGGCGTCCAATGGCACTGAAACAGGCGGCGAAGCCGACAATCAGACCTTTATGATGGCCATGACAACCGCTGTTCCCGCGGCCACGGCACAGCCGACCCCCAATCCGGCCCAGCAGAAGAACAACGCTGTTGTACCCGCTCAGGAACCTCCCAGGGAAGCGGCAGCATCGGAAGCCGTGCCAATGGAGGAGCCGGAGGACGCGGCAGCATCGGAAGCCGTACCAATGGAGGAGCCGGAGGATGCGGCAGCATCGGAAGCCATACCGATGGACGAACCTGAGGACGCGGCAGCATCGGAAGCCATACCGATGGACGAACCTGAGGACGCGGCAGCATCGGAAACCGTGCCGATGGAGGAGACGGAGGACGCGGCTGAACTGAACGCGGCCCCTCTGGAAGAGCCGGATGATGCGGCGGCAGCGTGGGACAGTGGGGAAGACGCCATCGCCCTGGACGAGCCGTCGGACGAACTCGCATTGTCAGACGCTGACGAAGCCGTGGCTTTCGAGGATGACGCATGGTACGCCGACGAGGAAGCGGCCATGAAGCCGCCGCAGCTGGTCTGGTGGACAACGGAGAACGCGGAGCAGGCGGCGGAGATCCTGCGTGCCTGCGCTGAAAAGATGGACATCGCCGCTTCTGTCACGGCATATGATGACGGCGAGGTCCAGGTGACGATGGAGATCACCCGGGAACAATGGCAGCAGCTGATGGCCGACGCGGCAGAGGCCGGATTGACCGGGACGCCTGACAAGGCCACGGACTTCTGGGTGGACGATGAGCCGCAATTGATCTGGATATGTCTGAATGAAAAGGAGAGTGAATGAAGATGAAAAGAATGATGATCGCGTTGCTGGCCGGTTTGCTGACCGCGGTGATGTGCCTGGCAGGAGCCGTTGCCGAAGGCGCTGTGGTGACTGTATCGGGAACAGCGCAGGTGTCCGCTCCGACGGACCGGGCGGTGATTCACCTCGGCGTGCATACGCGCGCTGATACACCGTCGGAGGCGCAGCGGGAGAATAACCAGCGCACGGAAGCCGTCATGCAGGCGCTGACCGAAAGCTGCGGGATCGCGATGGACAAGATCGCGACCAGCAACTTCAGCATTTATACCATGTCCGAATGGGTCAGCGACAAGGAAAGCGAGAAGATGTATTACCAGGTCGTGCATGACTTGAGCGTGACGGTGCTGAATATCGACCAGACGGGCAGCGTCATCGACGCCTGCGTGGCTGCCGGCGCCAACGTGATCAATTATGTGTCCTTTGAATCCAGCGGCATCCAGGCGGCCTATGACCAGGCCCTGGGCGAGGCGTTTGCCGACGCAAAGCGCAAGGCGGAGCTGATTGCGGCCGCGGCAGGCATGAAGCTGGGGGACGTACAGTCGATTTCGACGCAGGGCAGTGGGGAAGGCGTATACAATAACACCTTCCGGCTGAAGGCAGATGCCGAAGAGGATGCCGGCGCCAGCGCTACCCAGCTGTCACCCGGGACCCAGCATACCAGCGCCACCGTGACCGTCACCTGGAGTATGACACATTAAATTGGCACGAAGTTGTTTCGATTCCTTGAAAAAACTGCTTGACAGGTTCAGGGAGTTGAGGTATAATAACGCCTGTGAGTGAGCTCACGGGCATTGGGGAATGGTGTAATGGCAGCACCTACGACTCTGACTCGTATTGTCAAGGTTCAAATCCTTGTTCCCCAGCCACTTGCCTCCATTG
>CACXEB010000069.1 GCA_902766515.1 uncultured Eubacteriales bacterium | reverse complement strand
GGCTCATCGTGCGCGCGCAGCAGGTTCAGCCGCTCCAGTCGTTTTTCGTTCATGCGTCCGCCTCCGGCGCCCGCTCCAGGGTGATGCGGCCCAGCTTGCCGGCGCGGAATTCGTCCAGCACCACGCGCGCCCCGCGCTCCTCGTCGGGCTGACCGCCCTTCAGCAGGAAGCCGCGGCCGAGGCAGGCGGCGTCCAGCAGCGCCTGCCCCCGGAGGGTCGGATCCGCGACTTTGTACCGGGCCGCCACCGCCTCCGGGCACATGGCCATCATATCGTCCAGCAGGCACAGCGCCAGGGCGTACACGTCCTGCACGTCGTCACGCACTGCGGCGATGTAGGACAGGCGCAGCGCCGCCTGCTGGTCGTCCAGCCGCGGCCAGAGCAGGCCGGGAGTATCCAGGATCTCCAGGTAGGGCGATACGCGCACCCACTGGTTGGCGCGGGTCACGCCCGGGCGGTCGGACACCTCGCGCACCGCGCTGCCGTACAGCCGGTTGATGAGGGTGGATTTGCCCACGTTCGGTACGCCGATCACCATGGTGCGCACGGTCTTGCGGATGCCCCGCGCCTCCGCCCGGGCGATGCGCTCCTGCGCCTCCGCCTGGATCATGCGCAGGACCTGCTTGTACTGCCGGTTGACGTCGATGGCTGCCACGCGCAGCCCTTTGGACCGGAAGTACCTGAGCCATGCCGCGGTTTCCTTTTCGTCGGCCAGGTCGCTTTTCTGCATGATCAGCAGGTGGTTCTTGGACCGGATCATGCCCTGCAGGTCCGGGTTGCGGCTGGATCGGGGCAGCCGGGCGTCGCACAGCTCCACGACCACGTCCGTCCGGGCGATCTGATCGCCCAGCTGCCGCCGGGCCTTGGCCATATGGCCTGGGTACCAGTTGATGTCCATGACGTTCCCTCCCGGGCAGAAACATACGGTCTGATTCTGCCAGAAACACATGATAGCATGATTTACGGAAAAAGGCAAAACCCGGACACGTAAAAATCATCAGGTTATTACAATTTTCTCAACAATTTACGGAACAGCTTGATTTTTTCAGGGCTTTGAATTATGCTTATCGCAACCGGGCGTATGCCTGGCCTGTCATTCATAACCATTATTATAAAGGAGGAACCCAATCGTGAAGAAGTTCAGCGCAATCCTCACCGCAGTGGCGTTCGCCCTGGTCCTGACCTTGACCTTCGGCAGCGGTTTCGTCACCGCTGAAGAGGCCGCGGAAGACTACACGGGCAAGACGGTCATCCTGCACTCCAACGACGTGCACGGCAAGATCGATGGCTACGCCTACATGACCGCGCTCAAGAAGGACTATGAGGCGAAGGGCGCCGAAGTCATCCTGGCGGATGCCGGCGACTTCAGCCAGGGCACCATCTATGTCAGCACCAGCAAGGGCCAGAAGGCGATCGAAATGATGAACGCCGCCGGCTACGACATCGTCACCCTGGGCAACCATGAATTCGACTTCGGCTATGCCCAGCTGATGGAAAACCTGAAGGACGCCCAGTTCAAGACGATCTGCGCGAACGTCATCGTGGACGCCACCGGCGAGTCCATCCTGCCCGCCACCGCGATCATCGAAAAGGGCGGCGTGAAGATCGGCTTCTTCGGCATGGAGACCCCGGAAACCGCGACCAAGGTCAACCCCGGCCTCATCACCGAGATCCATTTCACGACCTTCTCTGACCTGTACACCTGCGCGCAGGCCGCCGTCGACAGCCTGAAGGCGGAAGGCGCGGACCTGGTCATCGGCCTGGTCCACCTGGGCGTGGACGTGGAATCCGCGGCCAACGGCTACCGCTCGGTGGATCTGTGGAAGAACATCACGGGCGCGGACTTCCTGATCGACGGTCACAGCCACACGGTAATGACTGCGGGCGCGGATGGCGAACCGATCCAGTCCACGGGCACGAAGTTTGAATACATCGGTGTCATCGTCATCTACAATGCGACGAAGAAGATCGAAGACAACTGCCTGATCAAGACCAATGTTCT
>CACXEB010000068.1 GCA_902766515.1 uncultured Eubacteriales bacterium | reverse complement strand
GGCCTGCGGCCTCATCCGCCGGGTGAACCGGCGGACTCCGGGATTCCGTGCCGCAGAGGACAGGGGGGTACGCCGCTGGGCTGTGAGGGTGGATGGCTATGGGATGGAGACGACGGTTTGGCCTGCGGCCGCCTGCCGGATAAACCGGCGGACATTGGGACTCGTCCCGCAGATCCCCTGTCCTTCGTCTTTCACCGCTTCTTTTTTACCGGCTTTGCGATATCTGTGAACAGTAAACCTTATGAAAAAACAATAATAAATTCTAAAGATTAATATATGGAAATCTGGACAAATACATGCCATAATAGACACAATAAGAGGTGTAAGCACCTCGGAACAACGCCGCGGCGATGCCGCGGATCATCAAATCGGGCATAAGCCCAAGGAGGAATCAGCATGAAGAAATGGCTTGCTTTGATCCTGACTGCGATGATGGTACTCTCCGTGATCCCCGCCGCGTTTGCCGCGGAAGAGATCACCCTCACCGTGTATCACTACGCGGTGGAAGGCCAGAAGGCTGACGCGATCGAAGAGATCGAAAAACGCTTTGCCGCGTCCGTCGCCGACCAGATCACCATCAAGTGGGACAACCACCTGGTCTCGCAGGGCGGCTCTCCCAACTACTTTGACGCGCTGAACTCCGCGATCCTGGGCGGTGAGAACGTCAACCTGATGATGGGCAACCCCGCCATCTACACCGACCTGATCAACGAAGGCTACGTCCTTGACCTGACCGGCAACGAGGTCATCAAGGAGCTGGGCCTGACCGACGCCGACATGGGCGACGTGTCCTACCTGGGCAAGTGGTACGCCTATCCCGTGGACTTCAAGTCCTGGGGCGTCTTCTACAACACCAAGATGTTCGCCGAGCACGGCTGGGAAGTCCCCAAGACCGAGACCGAGCTGCTTGACCTCTGCCAGAAGATGCTGGACGCCGGCATCAGCCCCTGGGCTGACTGGTATGCCGACGGCGCGGATGTGGACATCCAGGTCCGTATCGTGCTGTGGACCAAGGCTGTCAAGGACGGCCAGCTCGACATGTTCGAGAAGCTGATGAAGGGCGAAGCCAAGATCGCCGATTATCCGTACTTCAAGGAAGCCATCGAGACCTGGGGCCGCCGCATCGGCGCCGGCAAGGGCTGGGCCCGCAACGACGCGATGTCCAACGACCAGACCGGCGGCAACGAAGTCTTCATCTCCGGCCAGGCCGCGATGCTGTACCAGGGCACCTGGAACATCGGCACCATTGAGCAGAAGAAGGCCGGCACCGACTTCGAATACGGCTTCTTCCTCTGCCCGACCGATGACAGCGGCGAGACCCCCTGCCTGAACACCCAGGTCGACCAGGCCTTCATGGTGAACCCGAAGGCCGCGAACGCCGAGTGGGCGCAGAAATTCATGGAATACTGGCTCGGCAGCGAGATGGGCTTCTGGTCTGACGCGACCTACCAGCCCTGCATCACCGGCGCCACGACCGAGAACACCGTTGACCTGCTGAAGGCGCTGCTCTCCGCCAAGTCCAGCGGCAACACCGCCGGCTACGGCAACTTCACGATGTCCTTCTCCTCCGCGTTCATCAACGCCTACCGCAAAGCCCTGAACGCCTACGCGGCCTGGGCCTGCACCGGCACCGAGACCAGCGGCGTGAAGGATGCCGACAGCTGCATCGCCTATATGCAGGAGCTGTTCGACGAAGAAATCGCCCAGGCGGGCCTGTAATCGCCTGACGCCATCTGAATCGGCAGCACAGTTCATGAGGGCGGCCGGCTCTCCCAGGGAGGGTTGGCCGCCCTCCGCATAACAGACTGTACTGCTTTCCGTCTGCACCGTATGCATCTGCAAGCGCCTTTCCGCTCCGGCCGCGCCGCACTGCGGCTGACGCAGTGACTGAAAGAGGGGGGAAACAATGTCCGTCATCAACCGACGCAGGGTCCAGCCGTCGCTGCGCACCAAAACGCACCTGGGCAACGCGCTGTTCCTGCTGCCCACGATCATCCTCTTCGGGGTCGTCGTGCTGGTCCCCTTTTTTCAGGGTATCCCCTATTCCTTCACCAACTGGAAAGGGATCGTCAGCACCAACCGGACCTACAACGGCATCACCAACTACCAGTACCTGCTGGGCAACAAGTATTTTCTCCAGTCGCTGGGGGTGACCTTCCATTTCACGCTGGAATACATGCTGCTGAGCAACCTGCTGGGCTTCGCGCTGGCGCTGCTCATCCACAGGTCTTCCGCGTTCAACAACGTGGCCCGCACGATTTTTTTCCTGCCCTTCACCATCTCCGTCGCCGCGGGCGCGATCGTCTGGAAGTACCTGTACAGCGACCTGTGGAGCACCCTGTTCAATTCCGTCAGCCCGCTGGTAATGGCCTCCACGATCGTGCCAAGCATGGCCGTCATGGCGTCCTGGCGCGATATGGGCTACACCATGCTGATCTATATCGCGGCGCTGCAGACCGTCCCCACGGACTACTATGAGGCCGCGACCGTCGAGGGCGCCAACGTCTGGCAGCAGTTCTGGCACATCACCATCCCGATGATCGTACCGGCCTTCACGACCAATTTCACGCTGCTGCTCAGCTGGGGCCTGAGGACCTTTGACCTTTCAATCAACGTGTCCGCCAACCTGGCCGCCGGCCAGACGACCGCCTACTATGTCTATATGTCGATATTCCAGAACAGCAAGGCCGGCCTCGGCCAGGCCGCGGCCATCATCCTGACCGTGATCCTGATCGTACTGACCCAGATCCTGACCCGGATCCTGCGCAGACTGGAGGTGGAAGCATGACCACTGCCGGATCTTCCAAGAAGCTGCAGCTTTACCAGCCGAACTCCAAAATGCACCGCAGGAAGGTCATCCATGCCGCGATCCGGATCATTGTGGTGAGCATGCTGCTGGTCGTGGTGCTGAGCCCCTTCTATATCGCGCTTCTGTACGCGTTCCGGCCCGAGACCGAAATCCCGGCCAACCGGCTCGCCTTTACCCGGAATCCGACGTTCGAGAATTTCCGCCTGGTCATCTACGAAAACGACCTGTTCCCCATCGGCATGAAGAACAGCATCATCAACACGATCCCCTGCGTGCTGCTGCTGATGATCACCACCTCCATGTCCGCGTGGGTGCTGGCCCGCAACGACCGGCGGCTGGTATACAACCTGATCTATGCCATCCTGTCCCTCGGCCTGCTGGCGCCCTTCCAGTGCTTTGAGCTGCCGCTGTACCTCGACTGGCGCATGTGGGGGCTGACGAACACCAACATCGGCTTTATCATCGCCCGCGCCGGGCTGCAGGTCTCCATCAGCCTGGTCGCCGTGACGGGCTTCGTGAAAACGGTCCCACGGGAGCTGGAGCAGGCCGCCAGCATCGACGGCTGCAACCGCTTCCAGAGCTTCTGGAAGGTCGTCTTCCCGCTGATGACCCCCATCAACGTTACGCAGCTCGTCCTCAATACCCTGTTCATCTGGAATGACTACGGCACCGCGATCATCCTCCTGAGGGACCGCAAGGCGTACACGGTCACCCTGGCCCAGGTGCAGTACTTCAACGGCAAGACCTCCGAGCTGAACCAGGCGTTTGCCTTCTTCATCCTGGTCATGCTGCCGATCCTCGCGCTGTACCTGCTGTGCCAGAAGTACATCATCAGCGGCATCACCGCCGGGGCGGTCAAAGGCTGAAAAATCAAAGGCTTCATGGACGGCATGAAGCCTTTTTCAATCAT
>CACXEB010000067.1 GCA_902766515.1 uncultured Eubacteriales bacterium | reverse complement strand
TCCTCGAGGGTATCACGGGGCGCTGACCGGACCGGCTCAGGCGCGGCGTCCTCCTCCGGGTCCGGGGCATTCGCCCGCCCGTCCGGCTGCAGGTGCATATGGGACGGCGCTTCCCGCCACGGCACCACAAATCCAGCACCATGGCTGCAGAACACGGAGTCCGCCGGATTGTCCACATCCCGCTCCGGGTCGTATCCGATGGCTTCCACCACGACCTTCTGGTCCGCGCAGGGCTGGTAGCCCGCAAACTCCAGCGCGATCCTGCCCTCCCCGTGGGTATAGGCAGCGACCTGCCGCGCGTAGTGCCGCGCCCGGGCCACCGATACGCTGGCGTCGAGCACGGTCAGGCGGCCGTCGCTGTCCTGGACGGCGGCGGCCCCGCCCATCTGGCTGATATCGTTCAGCGCGCGGCCGACGGTGTCATTCGGCACCTCCAGCCGCATATGGTACCAGGGCTCCAGCAGGACGTTTTCCGCCCCCATCAGGCCCTGGCGGATCGCACGGTACGTCGCCTGGCGGAAATCGCCGCCCTCCGTATGCTTGAGGTGCGCCCTGCCTGCCGTCAGCACAATCCGGACGTCCGTCAGCGGCGCACCGGTCAGCACGCCGGCGTGAATGCGCTCCGTCACATGGGTCAGGATCAGGCGCTGCCAGTTGAGAGCCAGGGCGTCCAGCGGGCACTCGCTTCCGGCCGTGACGCCCGAGCCGCGCGGCCCGGGCTCCAGGCGCAGATGCACCTCCGCGTAATGCCGGAGCGGCTCATAGTGGCCGCAGCCCTCCGCCGGCGCCGCGATCGTCTCCCGGTACAGGACACCGCCCTCGACGAACTCCACCTGCAGCTGGTAGCGCTCCATCAGGAGGCGCGTCAGGATCTCAAGCTGGACCTCCCCCATGATCCCCACCTGGATCCGGCGGATCTGCGCCAGCCAGGTCACCTGCAGCTGCGGATCCTCCTCTTCCAGCTCACGGAAGCATTTCAGTGCCTTCTGCTCGTCCGTACCGGGCATCAGGCGTACGCGGTACTGCAGCACCGGTGTCAGCGTGGGCGGCACCGTCGGCTGCTCCGGGCCGAAGGTCTGGCCGATCCGGGTAGCCGCCGGGCCGGTCAGGGCGGCGATTTCCCCTGCCCCGGCTTCCTCGGCAGGGACATACCGGGCGCCGGAGTACAGGCGGATCTGGTTCACCTTTTCCCCCGCCAGCAGGTCCCGCACGCGCAGGCGGCCGCCGGTAACCCGCAGGAAGGTCAGGCGGCTGCCGGCCGCGTCACGGGTGATTTTGTACACGATGCCGGAAAACTCGCCGCGGAAGCGCCGGACCGGCAGGTATTTCACGAGCGCCGCAAGGAATTCCGCAACGCCCTCCCCGCGCAGCGCAGCGCCGAAATAGACCGGAAAGAGGGACCTGTCCGCGATCAGCTGGCGCAGCGTATCATCGGGGATCTGTCCCGTTTCCAGCCAGGCGTTCAGCGCCCGCTCGTCCGTCAGCGCGACCTCCTCCATATCCGGAGCGCCCATATCCGTACACCCGGGGTGAAGCTCCGCCTTCAGTTCCCGGAGGATCCGGCTGCGGTCCGCGCCCGGCTGGTCCATTTTGTTCACAAAGACCATGACCGGCACCCGGTATGCCGCCAGCAGCCGCCAGAGCGTCCGGGTATGACTCTGGACCCCGTCCGTTCCGCTGATCACCAGTACTGCCGCGTCCATGACGCTGACCGCCCGCTCCGTTTCCCCCGAAAAATCAACATGGCCCGGCGTATCCAGGAAAATCAGCGACCGTTCCTGGAAGGAGATCCGGGCCTGTTTGGAGAATATCGTAATGCCGCGCTCCTTTTCCTGCGCGTCCGTATCCAGGAAGGCGTCACCGTGGTCGACGCGGCCTTTGCGGCGCAGGGCGCCGCTGGCGAAGAGCAGCTCCTCGGAGAGCGTCGTCTTGCCCGCGTCCACGTGCGCGACCAGTCCGACGACTGTCGGCGGTAATGCTGACATGGTCTGACCTCCATCCTGCAAGGAGTGAATATATGCCCACACATCTTGACGAGTTATGCGAACGGGCGGCCCACCGGCACCAGCCGCTGTTCAGCCGCTTTCTCAACCTGACGGAGCAGAAGGAAGCGGAAGCCGCCGCCCGCCGCGCCAGCGCGTCATGGCTGCTGTTCGGCGGCGCGGACGACTGCGAGCGCCGGATGCTCGGGGTCGGCGCGGAAGCGCCTGATCCGGCCGATTTTCCGCTGGTCTGCCTGAAGGTCAGCCGCCGCAGCGCGCATTACGGCGAAGCCCTCACCCACCGCGCGGTGCTCGGCACCGTCATGGGCACGGGCATCGAGCGGGAGCTGATCGGCGACATCGTGCTGCTGGACGGGGACGCTTACATCTTCTGCGTCACCGCGATGGCGGATATGCTGTGCCAGGCCCTCACCCGCGTCGGCCGCTCGGACACCGACTGCGCGGTGGTCCCGCCGCCCGCCCAGGCGCTCCGGACGCTGAAGCCGGTCACCATCCAGGCCGCCTCCCCCCGCGTGGACGCCGTCACCGCGCACCTGTATCACATGTCCCGCGGCGACACGCTTGAGCTGATCCGCCAGGGCCGGATCCAGATCGACGACCTGCCGGTCACGAAGCCGGACCAGCTGCTGAAGCCGGGCCAGGTGCTGTCGGTCCGCGGCTTTGGCCGCGCCCGGTATGACGGCGAGACCGGAGTAAGCAAGAAGGGCAGGCTCTACCTGTCCCTGAGCGTGTATTCCTGATGCCTGGATTTAACAGGCGCTTGCGGCGTCAGCCGGCAAGCGCTTTTGCTGTTTTGGCCGCCAGGCGGGCGTTGTTGAGCACCAGCTGGATATTGCTTTCCAGGCTGTCGCCGCCCGTCAGGTCCTTGATCCGGGCCAGCAGGAACGGCGTGATCTCCTTGCCGTGGATCCCCTGAGCCTTCGCTTCCGCCACCGCCTGGTCGATCGCGCGGTTGATGACGTCCGGATCCATGGAATACTGCTCCGGCACCGGATTGGTCACCAGCATGCCGCCCTGGATGCCCAGGTCGCGCTGCGCGCGGAAGATCGCCGCCAGCTCCTCCGGGCTGTCCACCCGGTAGTCCACATGGAAACCGCTGCGGCGCGTATAGAACGCGGGCAGCTCCTCCGTCCCGTAGCCCAGCACCGGAACGCCCTTGGTCTCCAGGTATTCCAGGGTCAGGCCCAGGTCCAGGATGGACTTGGCCCCGGCGCAGATCACCATCACCGGCGTATGCGCGAGCTCTTCGAGGTCGGCGGAGATATCCATGGTCGTCTCCGCACCGCGATGCACGCCGCCGATGCCGCCCGTCGCGAACACCTGGATGCCCGCCCGCCAGGCGATCATCATTGTGGTGGTCACCGTGGTCGCGCCGTCCATCTTCCGGGCGAGCAACACGGGCAGGTCCCGCCTGGAGGCCTTGGTCACGCGCGTGCCGGACTTGCCCAGGTATTCCAGCTCGTCATCGCTCAGGCCCGCCTTCATGCGGCCGCCGAGCACGGCGATGGTCGCGGGGGTCGCGCCCTCCTCACGGATGGTCTGTTCGACCCGGCGCGCGGTCTCCACATTCTGCGGATAGGGCATGCCGTGGGAGATGATCGTGGACTCCAGCGCCACCACCGGACGTCCGGCGCTGAGCGCTTCCTGTACTTCCTTCGACAGATCGGGTTTCAGCTGATTCATTTCAGGTTACTCCTTCTTCAACTGTGACGTGCGCGGCATCCTTTCCGATGACGCGCTCATATGCCTGTAATCAATGGGATGTCATTTCTGTCAGCAGCGCCTGTCTCCAGGCGTCCGTCAGTTTTTCCAGCGTCCAGGCCGCGTTGAGGGGACTGGTGGAGGGCAGAATCTCCGCCGGCAGGCGGATGAGCGGCTGCTGCAGCGTCCGGTAGAGCCTGCCGGCCGTCTGGCCGTTGCACAGCACCCGCTCGATCGGCGCGGCGGCAATGATCCGGCTGAGATCGGTCGGCTCGGGCCGCCGGATGCTGCTGTCCAGCGAACCGGTGATGTCGCAGGCGGCCGCCGCGTCCCACAGGGCGAGGCGGTGGCTGAGCAGCAGCCGCTTTTTTTCAGGAACGCCGGCAGGCGGCGTTTCACCGTAGACGGCCGCCAGCACGCGCCAGAAGCGGTTCTGCGGATGGCCGTAATAGAAGCCCTCCGCCCGGCTGCGCTCCGAAGGAAACGAGCCCAGGATCAGGATCCGGGCGTCGGCGTCATACACCGGCTCAAAGGGATGCCGCAGCATGCTCCCGCCTCCTGCGCAGGACGTCATACGCCATGATGGCGCCGGCGACCGCCGCGTTCAGCGATTCCGCGCCGCCCTCCATGGGGAGGCGTACCCGCAGGTCCGCCATCGCGGCCGTTTCCGGGGTCAGGCCCTGGCCTTCGTTGCCGATCAGCAGGCAGACCCTGTCCGGATCCGCCGGCCGCTCGTAAAAATCCTGTCCGTCCAGCACCCCGGCAAGCAGCAGGTACTCCCTGCGCTTCAGCAGCTGGAGCGCCGAAGCGAAGTCATCCGCCACCCAGACCGGCACCCGGAAGACCGCACCCATGCTGGCCCGCAGCGTCTTGGGCGAAAACGCGTCCGCGCAGGTCCGGCTGAGCAGCACCCCCGCGCAGCCCACCGCGTCCATAGTCCGCATGACGGTGCCCACGTTGCCGGGGTCCTGCACGTTTTCAAGGGCCGCGATCATGGAGACATACGGCATCCGCGCGGTTTCCGGCATGCTGCAGACGCAGAAAACGCCCTGCGGCGTGCGGGTATCCGCCACGGCCTCCAGCAAATGCTTGCTTACCAGGTACACCGGGCAGGCCATCGCCTCCGCTTTGGCCACCAGCCCGCCGTACCGGCCAAGGCTGTCCTCCGCAACGATCAGCTCGGATACGCGGCCGGAGCGGATCGCCTCGGTCACCATGTGCTCGCCTTCCGCCACAAACTGCCCCTGCTCCAGCCGCGCCTGGCGGGACCGGATCAGGTTTCGCCAGGACTGGGCCATGGGATTATGGGTGCTTGTGATCAATGTCCGCTCCGTCATGGCGCGATCCGGAGCCGGGCGCGGGTCAAAGGCAGCGCGCGGGTCAGTTCCGACAGGTACCCGAACGCGTTGCCGCCGCGCTCGATGGCGGGAACGGCGTACATGAGCATGCCGTAGTCCAACGCGGCCGTGATGCCGCCCTCCAGGATATTCTGGGCAGCTTCCATAAAGCGCAGCATCCCGGCAACGAGGCAAAGCGACAGGACGACGCCCTCCGCGGCGCAGAGCGACCGCAGCTGCCTGACGACCTGCTCCGCCGCCTCGGACAGCGGCGTCCGCAGGGCTTCCGCCTGGCCGGCCAGATGGGGCCAGCTGACCGCGGGGCAGCGCGTGACCGGCCGCGGCAGCGCATCGCCCTGGCACAGCGTCACGACCGGCATCGCCGGGTCCGCCCGCAGGTACAGGTTCACGCAGCTGTCAAGGCCGGGACGGCAGGCTCCGGCGGCTTCGCGGATCAGCAGCAGGGGCGCCGCGCCGCCCTTCAGGACGCGCAGGTCCGGGCTTTCATCCACCAGCGTGCCACCGCAGGCTGCCGAAAGCGCCTGCGCAGCTGCCCGGCTGTCCGCGCCGCACTGCGCGCAAAGGCTGACGCCTACTGCTCCATCCAGCGCGCACACCAGCAGCAGGGCCGCGGCGTCGTTCGCCGTGCAGCGGAATCCCGCGGTGGACAGGCACTCCGCCAGGCGATGGACAACGGTTGAAAGCGCGGGTTCCTGCGCCGCTTCCGACGGCCATGCCACGGGCAGCTCCAGTCCCCGGGCGATCCGCTCCTGTTCCGCCAGCAGTTCCGCCTGCTGGGCCTTGAGCGTTTTCAGCACCTCGGCGGCCTTTTCCGCCTCCGCCTGCAGCCGGTCGATCTCCTGCCGCTCGCTGTTGACCAGGCCGGCGATCAGGCTGTCCCGGAAAGCCGCTTCCTGTTCCTTCGCCCGGTTCATGTTCATGACGGTCATCAGGCGCTCCGCTTCCGTATCCTGCAGCTGCGCCTTCAGGGCAGCGAGCACGGGATCGTCCGCGCCGCCGAGGGCCTTCGCCACCAGCTCCCGGCTGCCCGGGAGGGAAAGCAGGCGCTCGATCAGGCCGGCGCGCGCCCGCTCGTCCGTCCAGGCGGACGCCAGCCCGGCGCCGAAATCCTCGTCTTTATCCGCCTTCTGCCGGCCGGCAGCCTCTTTGGCCTTCTTCGCCGGCTTTTTCTTTTCCGCCGGCGGATCGGCGGGCGGATCGGCCTTCCTTTCCGTCTTGCGGGAGCTTTCCACCGCTTCGGCCAGCGTGTTGCGCCGGCGTTTCTGCTGCTCCATCTCCACCTGCGCCTGGTACAGCGGCGTCCCCGCGTCGTCCGGGATGATGACGGTCTTGGGCTTCTGCGGACGATCCGGATCCTCCGTATTCTGCACCAGCCGGAGCATCTGCTGGTCGAGGGCGCGGATCTGGTCCAGCGCGGTCATCTTGGCGGCCGGAGCCGTCTCCTCGGGTTCCGTTGCGGAGACCGGTTCCTCCGCGGCCGCTTCGACCGGCTGCGGCCAGTAGAACAGGCGGACCGTGCCGTCCGGGAGCGTCACCGAAAAAATGCGCGGATCATCCGGCGGCAGCTGGGTCGCCCCGTCCAGGTCCACACCGGTCAGCCGCTCCACCGGGCCGCGGATCTTACCGCCCAGCCGCGCGTACGCCTGGGCCGTGACCGCCTTCTTGAGGGCGCTTTCCTGCACGACCTCGTAAAACAGACCGTCCGTAATCGCCGCGACCGCCCTCGAATACACGATATAGCGGTTTTTCTCGCCCTTGGACGGGGCGTAATTCTTGTTGTTCTTG
>CACXEB010000066.1 GCA_902766515.1 uncultured Eubacteriales bacterium | reverse complement strand
TCGCGGCCGGCCAGCTTGCTGACGCGGCGGATCGCCTCCGGGCTTGCGTTGGAGAGGTTGTCGAGAACGACCGGATCGAGGCCGGCCTGGGCCACGCAGAGGGCGGTATGCGACCCGATGTATCCGGCGCCGCCGGTCAGTAATACGCTCATGTGCTGTTACCTCCTGAAGTAATTCGGTTGACCGCATTATACCATGAAAACAACGGATGTTCAAGAAGAATGTCGTCTCCGGAAGAACCGGCGACCATCGGAACAGAATGATATCAGGTTGCTTTTCTTTCCGTGATCCATTATACTGGCAATGGAGGCGATGCGTATGGCGAATGAAAAGGATCTGTATCTCCGGGGCATCCGGATCGACTGGAATAAGATCGACCCGGACAGCTACCTGCGGCGGATCGATGCGCTCAGCGGGCTCACGGAGCTCGGCTTTCATGCGCCGGTGACGTTTTTTGTGGGGGAAAACGGCAGTGGGAAATCCACCCTGCTGGAAGCGATCGCCGTAGCCTCGGGCTTCAATCCGGAGGGCGGTACACGGAACTACCGGTTTTCGACCTACGATTCCCATTCACCGCTCTGCGATGCGGTATCCCTCATACGGAGCGTCCATCTGCCCAGGTGGGGATATTTCCTGCGCGCGGAAAGCTTTTACAACGTCGCCACCGCGGAGGAAGCATACGCAAAGGGACCCGGCGGCCGGCCGCAGCACTACCACGAGCGCTCCCACGGAGAAAGCTTCCTGGCGCTGGCGCAGGAGAATTTCCGGCCGGGCGGCCTGTACCTGCTGGATGAGCCGGAGGCCGCGCTTTCACCGCAGCGGCAGCTGGCGCTGCTGTTTGAAATTGCCGCGTGTGCCGGTCAGCACAGCCAGTTTATCGTCGCCACCCATTCTCCCATCCTGTTAGGAATGCCCGGCGCCGAAATCCTGAGCTTCGACGCCGGGCAGATCCATCCGTGCGCATATGAAGATACAGACAGCTATCAGGTGACCAGGCTGTTCATCAACCACCGGGAGCAGGTGCTGAGGCAGCTGCTGGAATAGGCCGGTCAGTTGTTCTCGTCGCCGAGCGCCTCGCGCGCCTGGACCGTGACCTTGCGCTCATATCCGGCGAAGGCAAAATCGACGGCCGCCTTGTCCGGCGCGGCGGTCAGGAAGCTGACGATGGGCACGATGACGAGGCCGGCCAGCATGGCAAAGGCGCCGCAGTTGATGGGGGATTGCAGCCACTGGGGGAACGCGCTCTTGACCAGCATATTGAGCGTCATGATGCCGGCGCCGAATATGAAGGAGACCCAAACGGCGGCCTTGGAGGTCCGGCGCATGTACAGGCTGTACAGGAAGGGCGCCAGGAACGCGCCGGCGAGCGCGCCCCAGCTGACGCCCATGAGCTGCGCGATAAAGGTCACATTCCGCTGGTACTGGATGATGGCGATGATTACGCTGATCAGGATGAATACGATGATCAGCAGGCGCATGATCAGCACCTGTTTCTTTTCGTCCATCTTCTTGATCAGGTTGTCCTTGAGGAAGTCAAGCGTCAGGGTCGAGCTGGACGCCAGCACCAGCGATGAAAGCGTCGACATGGAAGCGGACAGCACCAGGATGACGATCACGCCGATCAGGAAGGGAGAGAGCCCCTCCAGCATGGTCGGGATCACGGAGTCGAAACCGTTTGCTGCGACATCGATCCGGTCGGAATACAGCCGTCCGAAGCCGCCCAGGAAATAGCAGCCGCCCGCAACGACCACGGCGAAGAAGGTGGAGATGATAGTGCCCTTGCTGATCGCGTTTTCGGTCTTGATGGCGTAGAATTTCTGGACCATCTGCGGAAGGCCCCAGGTGCCCAGGCTGGTCAGGATGACCACGCACAGCAGGTCGAACGGATTCGGTCCGAAGAAGGAAGCGAAGATGCCGGGAGTCGTGGATACGGCTTCGTCGTTCACCTGGGCGAGCTTGGTCAGCGACTGGATGAAGCCGCCGTTCTGCGACAGCACCGCCGCGATCACGGCGACGATGCCGATCAGCATGATGATGCCCTGGATAAAGTCGTTAATGGCGGTGGCCATGTAACCGCCTGCGATGACGTACACCCCCGTCAGGATGGCCATCACAATGACGCAAATAGAGTAGTCGATGTTGAACGCCATGCCGAACAGG
>CACXEB010000065.1 GCA_902766515.1 uncultured Eubacteriales bacterium | reverse complement strand
CCGCTTGATGGTCTCCGCCACCACGTCAAAGGGCTCTCCCTTGATCTTTTCCAGCGCGTTCTTGACCACGCCGGGCCCGGAAACACCCACGTTGATCACCGTTTCCGGTTCGCCGGGCCCCACGAAGGCGCCGGCCATGAAGGGATTGTCCTCCACGGCGTTGGCAAACACCACCAGCTTGGCGCAGCCCAGGGAATCGCGGTCCTTCGTCCGTTCCGCCGTCTGCCGGATGATCTGCCCCATTTCCGCCACGGCGTTCATGTTGATGCCGGCGCGGGTCGAGGCGACGTTGACGCTCGAGCAGAGGTATTCCGTCTCGCTCAGCACGGTGGGGATCGACTGGATCAGCTTCTCGTCGCTGAGGGTCGCGCCCTTCTGCATCAGCGCGGTATAGCCGCCCAGGAAGTTGACGCCCGTCTCCTTCGCCGCGCGGTCCAGGGCGAGGGCGATCGGCACCGGGTCCGCCTGGGTCAGCATGCTGACCGGCGTCACGGCGATCCGCTTGTTGACGATCGGGATGCCGAGCTCCCGCTCGATATCCTCACCGGTGCTGACCAGGTACTGCGCCGTCTCGGTCACCTTGTCGTACACGCGCGCCGCGGTGCGCTCCGGCCGCTCCGAGATGCAGCCCAGCAGGTTGATGCCCAGCGTGATGGTCCGGATGTCGAAGTGATCGTCCCGGATCATGCTGATGGTTTCGGAGATATCCTGTATGTTCAGCATAGCCCCTCCGTCAGATCCGGTGCATGGCTTCGAAGATGTCCATGCGCTGCATGTGGATATCCATGCCCAGGGTGTCGCCGACGGGCTGCAGCGCCTCCTGCACCTCGGTAAAGCTCATGCCGGCATGGGTCAGGTCGACCACCATCATCATCGTGAAGCAGCCGCTCAGGATGGTCTGGGAGATCTCCAGGATATTGATGTTCAGCTCATACAGCTTCGTGGAGATGCGGGCGATGATACCCGTGGTATCGGCGCCCGAAACAGAAATCAACGCTTTCATCATACGAATTCCGGCCTTTCCCTGCAGGATTCCAGGCCGCTCACCTCGAGCAGCCGGTGATGGAGCGCGCACGCGCTCCGCGGCACGGGGCCTTCGGCGTATTCGGCCTCGCCCAGCTGGTTGTCATACGGGTCATGCCGGATCCAGCGCGGCGGCACCTCAAAGTCCTGCTGGAAGGCCGAGTTGGCCGGCATGCGGAACGGATCGATATTGCAGAAATAGAAGTCCTCCCGGCGCTTCATGCCCCTGCGGACGGCGCTGCCGCCGAAGGAGCAGTCCGCGAACATCCACCCGAAGGGGGCGACGTAGAACTGCGCCCAGTCATGGCAGCCGATATCCCCCGGCTCCAGGTACAGTCCCGACTGCCAGCGGGCCGGAATGCCCGCGATGCGGCACAGCGTGATGAACAGCAGCGCCTGCACGCCGCAGTCCCCCCGCAGGTTGGCGGCCGCGTACTCCGGGATCATGGGGATATTCAGGTAGTTGCGCATGTAGGCGTAGCGCACGTGGTGGACGATGTAATCGTAGATGCGGCGGGCCTTCAGCAGGGGGTTGGTCTCCTGACCGACGATCTCCGCGCACAGCGCCCGCAGGAAGGGGGTAAAGCGGATGTGCGGCGGCTGCTCCTGGGTGTAGAAGGTCGGCTGGTCCACCGTGACAAGGGCCGGGTCCGGCTGCATATAGCGCATCTGGACCTTGTACTCATACTCGACAAAGAAGGCCTCGTCGTCCATGCCGTCCATGCAGACCGTCCGCTGCGACGCCTGCGGCGCGGAGATGGCCGCCGTTTCGGGATGGCTGACCTCCGCGATCACGACGTCCCGCACCTGGGCGTATTCGCAGGGGATGGGCAGCCACACGCGGACCGGCCTGCCCGGCGCGCCGGTGCGGATGGTAAAGTCGGCCCGGACCCGATAGTGGGCGTAGACCTCGCCCTTTGCCTGCATCTCGGCGGTGGCCGCATCCAGGAGGGCGGAGGGCTTCCCGTCGCTCTTGCGCTTGCCGCGGGAATAGGCAATGGCGGCCAGGTCGTCATGGGTCTTATAGAGGTTGGAGATCGCGTCGTCCTTGATATGGCGGACGCCGTCCACATACATCCAGTCCAGGTCGTGGTCCAGGATCCACTGGCGGAAGGTATCCTCGCTGACCGATCCCAGTCCTTCCCGGAGCTCGGCCAGGGCCTCCTCCTCCGTCAGGGGGTATTCGTCCGCCGTCCGGCGCAGGATCTCCTTTTCCAGCGTCAGGCGTTTGACCATGGCATCCGGCAGCCTGCCGCTCCCGATCCGCCTGTCGATCAGGCTGAAGGCCAGCGCAAAATCGCCATGCTCCCGCGCATGGAGAATATCCTCCGGCAGGGGCACGCTCAGGTATCTGATGTCCGCGTAGTTCATCCGGGTCACCTCCCTATGATCAAAAGACATGATATCACAGCTTGACTATGAATTCAAGCACTTGACAGGACGGACGCGTTCGGCTATACTAAGCGCTGTTCGCATCTCGACAGGAAAGGAGGCCAGGACATGCTGTACGACAACAAATGGATGAAGCCCGCGCTGAACGCTGTGTACCGGCATGCCCGCCGCCTCCCGAAATAGACGCGCATGCACAGCTTTCGGCGGCGTGGCAGCCACTCCACGCGGCCTTTGTTTGTTTGCCCGATTTCCCTGACCGGAACCCATCCATACGGAGGATTTTGACCCATGCATCGTACCAAGCTCGTCCGGCGGCTTTTCAGAAGCAACCTGCTTTGGTTTGCCGGCGCCTTTTTCTGCACCGTCGCCTGCGTGCTCCTGGAATACATGATCCCGCTGGTGCTCGCGGAAACCCTGGACCACTACCTGGCGGGAAAGCCCAGCGTGCTGCCCGCCTTCATGACCGGCATGATCGGCGTCTACGCCGACCCGGACTATATCATCCACCATCTGTACCTGGTTGGCCTGGCCATCGTCCTGCTGAACCTGCTCAATGGCGTGTTCTCCTACCTGAAGGGAAGGCTGCAGGCCAAGGCGGGTGAAAACGTGGCCAGAGGTCTCCGGGACATCCTGTACCGGCACATCCAGCGCCTGCCCTTCGCCTACCATATGCGGGCGGAGACCGGCGACCTCGTCCAGCGCTGCACCTCGGACGTGGACACGGTGCGGCGGTTCCTTTCCGTGCAGCTGATGTCCGTCATCAACGCGGTCTTCATGATCGTCACCGCGCTCACCGTCCTGTTCAGCCGCAACGCGCGGCTGGCGCTCCTGTCCATGGTCATGGTGCCCGCGCTGTTCCTGTTCGCGTTCCTGTTTTTCAAATGGGTCATCAAGGCGTTCCGCGCCTCCGACGAGGCGGAGGGCCGCATGAGCGCCGTGCTGCAGGAAAACCTGACCGGCGTACGCGTGGTGCGGGCCTTCGGGCGCCAAGCCTATGAGATCGACAAATTCCACGGCAAGGTCAAGGACCTGGCCGACAAGAACTTCCGCGTGACCCTGCTGCTGGCCATCTACTGG
>CACXEB010000064.1 GCA_902766515.1 uncultured Eubacteriales bacterium | reverse complement strand
GCCGTGGAGGATGCATTCGCAGCCCTGGAGCTGCGCGAGCACCTCCGGCCGGAGCAGGTCATGCGTATCGGAGAGGATGCCGATCTTTATCATGGTCACGACCTCCTGAAAGTTTATCGCGAAGGGACGGAATGCTTTATCCCAAAGGAAATCAAAAGATGATTCCGGATGAAGGCTTTATTCCGGAAAGAACCGCAGCCCGGTTCTCAAGGGCTTCAGCGATCCCGTGCCGTGGATGTCAGTTGGACAGCCTGGCGAAGTCGTCAGGACACTTCGCCTGATCGATCAGCGCTTCATAGTCCGGATGCGTTTCGAGCGCCCTGCGCACGTCGATGTGGTAATCGACCACGATACAGTGGGCGTATACGTCGTCATAGTATTCCCGGATCCGCACGCCGCCCAGGGCTTCCATCGTCCGCCAGGACGCCGGATTGTCCAGGTCCGCGTCCATGAATACCGTTTCGATCCCATGGGCATGGCAGAGCCTGAGACCGAGGTACAGGTTGATATTATTGTAGCCCCTGCCCCTTTCCGTGGGCCGGATGCTGTATCCGATGTGCCCGCCGTAATGGCGCAGCCGTTCGTTCAGGCAGAGACGGATGTTGATCATCCCGACGATCCGCCGGTCGGTGTCGCGGACGAGGAAGAACGTCCGGGCAGGCACCTTTTCCTCGCTCGGCTCCCGGACGGCGTCCTGCGCCAGCTTCCTGAGCCAGCCCTCGTAGTCGTCCGCGTCCGTAAACCTGTCCAGCCCGCCGGTGCCGTTGATATCGGACCGGTATGCGCGGAACTCGCGGATATAGTCGAAAGCGTCATCCTTCCGGGCGATGCCGGGGACCTCGAAATACAGTCTTTCCCGGTGTTTTTCCATAGGGATCCGTCCTTTCCGTATTCAGGACTGCCGGACTTCGCTCATGCCGATCGCTTCGGCCGCTGCCCGCATCGGGAGATTGTCCCGCTCGGTCGTCAGCGTGGCCGCGTTTCCGCCGGCCAGGATCCGGTAAGCCATTTCAGCGATCAGCGCCTTGCAGCAGCCCCTGTTCCGCTGTTCCGGAACGGTCGCGACCCCGCCAATCTCCGTCTCGCCTTCGCGGAATGAAAGCGGGATCGCGAAACAGACAATGGCATCATCCATGACGATGGCCATCGGCGCGCCGACGGTACTGTCGAACCCGTCGGGGTCGACCGGCGTGTCCCTGAAGCGCGCGTAAAACGCCCGGATCATCTCCAGGTCCCGGTGCCAGTCCAGGTCCCGGACGGCGCGGGACGCGTCCCGTCTCAGCGCCCGGGGATCGCTGATGCGGTAGTATACATAGGGGTTGGCCATGGCTGTCAGTTCCCGTCCTCACGCGCTTCAAAGCACATGATAGTAGGGACAGATGTTCTCGTAGTGTCCGTCCTTCATGCGGAAGCCGCCGGGAATGGTGCCGAGCTGGATGAAGCCGAGCCGCTCGTACAGGTGCCGCGCGTGGAGGTTGCTTTCCACGACGGCGTTGAACTGCAGCACGCGGAATCCCAATGCGCGGCCTTTTTCCAGGCAGTCAAGCACCAGCTTTTCACCGATATGCCTGCCCCGCGCTTCGGACGCCACCGCGTAGCTGGCGTTGCATATGTGCCCGCACCGGCCGATATTGTTGGGGTGCAGGATGTACAGTCCCAGGACTTTTCCATCCTCTTCAGCTGCGCCGGTCCAGCTCTGGGACGCGAAGAAGGCCGCGCCGGTCTCCCTGTCCAGGAATTCCTCCTGGGGGAAGGCGACGCCCTCCTCCACCACTTCGTTCCAGATCCGGATCAGGTCCGCCAGGTCACGCTGCGTATACGCTCTGATGATCAATTTCAAAACCTCCTCTGTCACACGGGTTTTCAGGCGAAAGCCCCGTAACAATATACCATGGAAGCAGTGCCTGTGTCACGCAGAATATATCATATTCGTGACAAGGTAAGGAAGGCATATCGTGCGCACCAAATGAGGACAGGCGTGCGTTGCATGGCACCGGGATGTGTGCTATCATGAAATCGCTTTGTCAGGGATGACTTTGAGGGGGGGATACCATGTCGGAACAGAAATCTGCCGTCCAGGCGCTCAACGGACTGAAGGCCGCGTTTGCGGTGAAGCAGAAGAAAGGGCTGCCCTTTATCATGGCTTCCGCGGTACTGTGGACGATCATGCTGGCTGCCTTTCTCACGGAGCTGGACACCGGCACGAAAAACATCATCGCGATGTGCTGCTCCGCGCTGCTGATGCCCGTCGGGATGCTTTTCGGGAAAATCATCAAGGTCAATATCTTCAGCAAGGAGAATCCGCTCAGCGGCCTCTCGGTCGTGGCGGCGCTCAACCAGCTGCTGTATCTTCCAGCGGTCTTGTGGGCGATGTACGCCGTCCCGGACAAGATGATCATGGTGTATGCCATCGTGGTGGGCGCGCATTTCCTGCCGTACTACTGGATCTACTTTTCTCCGACCTATTTCTACGCCGCGATCGTCATCCCGATCGTATCGCTGGTCCTTGGCATTTACACCAGCCAGGCCATCGTCTGCCTGGCCTTCGTGGCGTTTGATCTCCTGATCATCCTGCTGCTGTGCCTTGAGAACAGGCAGGCGGCCAGGCTTTACGCCGCCTCCAACGAGAAAGCGTCCTGAACAAACACAGCCGAATCAACACGGAAAGACGGCGCTCTCTTCCGCCCTGCCAGCGGTGGAGAGCGCCGTCCTGTTATGCGGGAGGCGGATCGCCTGGTGATGATGCGGCGGCTGCGGAGGATGATCCTCACGCTGTCCGACAGCGCGCCCTTATCTGAAGTGATCAGTCGATTCTCACACCTTCCCCGGCGAGGACGATATACTTGGCGTCGAGGGTGTAGAGCTCGACGCTGACGATCTGCCTGCCCTTCAGCAGGTCATACACGACGGAATCCAGGTTGAAGCCAAAGAAGGTCTTCTGCCAGATGTTTTCGAGGTGCTTCATGCCGACCCGCGTGCCGTCGTCCGCTGCGAGCACCGCGGCGTTGACGTCCAGCTCGCTCAGGTCATTCTCCACACCCTCAACGCTCAGGCATACCTGGGCGTAGGGATCCTCCACGATCTGCACCGTGCCGTCGGTCTCGATGACAAGCCCTTCCATCGGCCCGAAGGCGCAGTCCGGAAGCAGGCGCTTGAAGACCGCGGGCGCTTCGCTCAGCCGGTAGTAGGAAAACGGAAAGGACTCGAAGAGCGCGTC
>CACXEB010000063.1 GCA_902766515.1 uncultured Eubacteriales bacterium | reverse complement strand
CCAGCAGGCGCTGAAGCTGAAGAATTATTATAAGGAGACGGTCAACAGCAAATTTGACGACGCGACGGTCAAGGCCGTCAAGGCCTACCAGCGGGCCAACAGGCTGACGCAGACCGGGGAAGCCGATTATGCCACGATCAAAAAACTGTTCGGCCAGAATGCCGCCGACTATAAATACGTCACGGAGATGCTGGACTGGTTCCACGGCGGTTCCAAGGTCATTCCGCGCGGCGCGACCTTTACGGTGAAGGACGTGCTGACCGGAAAAACCTTCAAATGCAAGCGGCTGTACGGCGCCAACCATATGGATACCGAACCCCTGACCGCCGAAGCCACGGCGACGCTCAAAAAAATCTACGGCGGCAGGTGGAGCTGGGGCAGGCGGGCCGTCCTGGTCATGTACAAAGGACATGTGTACGCCGGATCCATGAACGGCATGCCGCATGGCAACTGCAGCATCAAGGACAATGATTTTGACGGCCACTTCTGCATTCACTTTACCGGATCAATGACCCATGAAAGCAAAAAGGTCGACGCGGCGCATCAGAACGCTGTGAAGCGGGCACTGCGGTCGACCTGGTAACAGGCAATCAATAAAAGAATGATCAGCGGCTTTACCACGCGTTGTTCCATGTCAGGACGGTGCCGGCCAGGTGCAGCGCGAGCGCGGCGACGAAAAGGAAGATGATCAGCATCCGGAACCGCCGTGACCCGGGAGCGCTCAGGCAGAGCGCGGCAAACAGGAACGGCATGAAATCCTTCATGTAGCGATTGCCGAACTGCCAGCCGCCCAGGGTGCGGTGGCAGCAAAGGATCACAACATAGACCAGGCTCAGGACAACCGCCAGGATCAGCACCGGGCGGTTGTCGCGTTTTCTGACCGCGTCCAGGAGCGGCACGGCGATGCAGAGCACGCTCAGGGGATTCATCAGGGCAAAGCACCAGACCTCAAACGGCTGAAAATCCAGACGATGGGTCTCTATGTTCAGGCCGGGCAGACGGAACAGGTTTCTGAAGTTCTCCCAGAAGTACTGCAGGCTGAACTGGCCGAGGGGGGCGCGCTGGAACTCGGGCAGGTAATCGTGGCCGAACTGGAGGACGCTGCCAAACCGGAGAAAATTGAGGGCCATGTAGCTCCCGCCGATGAGAATGGGCCCGAGCGCCCAGTACCAGCGTTTCCGCATGAGGCTCAGCAGGCTGTCCCGCGGGGATGCCTGCCGGTGGCTTTTCAGGATCAGCAGCGCCAGCAGCGGGAAAAAGACCAGCACCATCGGGCGGCAGCCGACCGCGCAGGCCCAGCAGGTCAGGCTGAAGCCGCCGCGGTCCGTCATTGCGAAGTATAGAGACAGCATGCACAGGTTGAAGCAAAGCGTCTGCGCAAAAAACCAGACCGCCGGCGTCAGCGCGATAAACAGATAGCCGGTACCCAGGTAGAGGAACAGCGTCAGCAGGACGGCGTGCGTAGGCGTCTGGCCCGCCCGCTGCGCCAGGCGGACCGCTGTCCATACCCCGACCAGGCTGGCGAAGAGGCTGATCCATCCATCCGGGGTATCCGTCCCGAAAACAGCGGAAAAAGGCAGCAGCAAGTAAGAAGGAAACGGGGGAAAGCTGACGTAATACCGGCCCTGGTATATCGCCAGCTCCAGCCAGGGATAATCCTGCCCCAGGTCCAGGCGGCCGTGCAGCCAGGCGTCGGCCTGCAGCGCGTAGCTGTTATAGCCGTTGCGCATCCAGCACCATTTGCCGGTCAGGGCCGCCACGGCCGCCAACACAACCAGAAAACAGCCTGCCGCGCAGAAACCGGGCAGGCTGTCCCGCAGCCATGTCTGAAAACGGCGTTCAGCGGACAGCATCTGCGATCCAGCTGGCAGCCAGCTCGAGGGGAATGACCGCGGTATTGATGGTCAGGTGGTAATTGTTGATATCCGCCCAATCGCGGTCGGTGTAGTGCTTGTAATAGAGCATGCGCTTTTTGTCTTTCTCCTCCAGGCGTTCGGCGACGGTCTGGCCTTCCTTTTCGCCGTATTCCTCCAGCACGCGCCTGGCCCGGTATTCCTTGGAGGCATGCACGAACACGTTCAGGCAGTCATCCCGCTCGCGCAGGATATAGTCGGCGCAGCGGCCGACGATCACGCAGGGCGATTTCTCTGCCAGGTCCTGGATCGTGCGCGCCTGGGCGATATAGATCTTGTCATAGTTGCTGAGCTCGCCGCCGGGCGCGGTCGTGACGCTGTGGGACAGCAGGAGATTGAACAGGAAGCTGTGCGTCGTGGAGGCGTATTCGCCGGCTTCCCGTACGAAGTCCGGGGAAAACCCGGTATCCGCCACGGCCCGGTCAATGATTTCATGATCGTAGAAGGGAATATCCAGGCGTTCCGCGACCATTTTACCAAGGGTGTGACCGCCCGCGCCAAACTCACGGCTGATTGTGATGATACGCTTGCTCATGACTTCGACCTCCTGCATACGATGATGTAGCGCATAAAACGGAACCCGATCCCGGTCGTTATGGCCATCCATTGACCTTATTATACCTGATTCCTGTCATTTTCGCAAGTGTAACTTCGATGATCCGCGCGAAAAGAAGATTATTCCTTTTTTGAAACCTTGTAGTCGGCCGCCTCCTTCAGGAGCGACTTCGCGTGATCGACGGCGCTCCGGGTCTGTCCTTCCGCCCCGCCGAGCATGCGGCTGAGTTCTGCGACGCGGCCTTCATGGTCCAGCTCGGTCAGGTGGGTCACCGTACGCTCGCCGTTGAACTGCTTTTCGATCTGAATCTGGTGGTCGGCCATGGCGGCGATCTGCGGCAGGTGGGTGACGCAGAGCACCTGCCGGTAGTGGGCGATGTCCGCCATTTTCTCGGCGACGACCTGCGCGGTGCGGCCGCTGATGCCGGTATCGATCTCGTCAAATACCATGGAGGGGATCAGCGATTTTTCTCCCGCCTTGGCCTTGATGGCGAGCATGATCCTGGACAGCTCGCCGCCGGACGCCGTTTCGGCGAGCGGCTTGTACTGTTCGCCCCGGTTGGGGGCGATCATGAACGCACAGCGGTCGACGCCATGCGGGGTTTCCTCGCCGCGCGTCAGGCTGACCCGGAAGCGCGTGCCGATCATGTTCAGCTCATGCAACTGCTTTTCCAGATCCTGCCCGAAGCTTTGCGCAAGCGATTTCCGGGCCGCGCTCAGCGCTTCGGCGGCAGCCGCATAGGCCTGGTGCAGCCGGGCGGTCTTTTTTTCGAGCTCGTCCAGGTGATCCTCCGAATGTGCCAGCAGCTCAAGATTCTGCCGGATTTCTTCCAGCCGGGCGATCATATCGGCGCTGGTCGCGCCGTATTTCCGGCTCAGCCGGTGCAGCTGGTCCAGGCGGCGGGAGATCTCGTCCAGCCTGTCCTCGTCAAAGTTCAGGCCGTTCAGGCGGTCCCGGAGGGTTTCGCCGAGATCCTCCGCCTCATAGTACAGATTGCTCAGCCGCTCCTGCGCCTGGCTGAAGGAGGGGTCCAGGGCGCTCAGCCGCTCGATATGCGACAGCGCCTGCCGGAGGCCGTCGACCGCGGACGCGGTCCTGCCGCCGTCGTACAGGCTCTCATAGGCCGCCCGGAGATGGGATTCGATCTTTTCGGCGTTTCTGTACAGATCCCGCTCCTGGGAAAGCTCGTCCTCCTCGCCGGCGGCCAGATGCGCGCTTTCAAGCTCCTTGCGCTGGTATTCCAGGATATCCGCCCGCTCCGACTGCTCGATCAGGCTCTTTTTGAGCTTTTCCAGCTGCAGGTGGGACGCGTGCCATTGCTCATAAGCCTCCCGGACTTTCCGGAGCAGCTCCGCGTGATCCTGCGTGCCGGCGGCATCCAGCCATTTGAGGTGCTGGCGCTCGTCCATCAGGGACTGGTGCTCATGCTGCCCGTGAATGTCCATCAGCAGGGAAGAGATGGCTTTGAACTGCGCCAGCGGGACCAGGACGCCGTTGATCCGGCAGTTGCTGCGCCCCGCGGCGGTCAGCTCACGGGCAAGGACCACCTGGCTGTCGTCCTGGTCCAGGTCGTTGGCCTTCAGCAGCTCCAGCGCGCCCGGCGCGTCCGGCAGTGAAAACACCCCTTCGACATACGCGCGGTCGGTGCCGTGGCGGATCAGGTCCTTGGACGCGCGCCCGCCCAGCAGGAGCGTGATCGAGTCGATGACGATCGACTTGCCGGCGCCGGTTTCACCGGTCAGGGCGTGCAGCCCGGCGCCGAAATGGACGTGTACCTCGTCGATCAGAGCGATGTTACGTACAAGCAGTTCCGTCAGCATGCGATCATTTCCCTCTCAGCAGTCGTTCGAGCCGTTTGACGATCTCCGGCGTTTCATGGTTGGCGCGCACGACGACAAAAATGGTGTTGTCGCCCGCCATGGTACCCAGGATCTCGGGCCAGTGCAGGCCGTCCAGCGCCTCGGCCGCCGCGTTGGCGGCGCCCGACAGGGTGTGCAGGACGATCATGTTGTTCGCCGACTGAATGCCCAGCACGGAGTTGATAAACATCTGGGTAAAGCGCTCGCGCTCGCTGCGCGCGACGGCGGTCTTCGCGCCGCTGCTGGACGGCACGTACCGCACCAGGCCGGTCACGTCCGTTTCCTTGGCCAGGCCCAGCTCCCGGATATCCCGGGATACGGTGGCCTGCGTGACGCGGTACCCCAGCTCGTTGAGCCGGGTGACCATTTCGTCCTGGGTTGTGATGACTTCATCGGCGATGAGCTTCATGATCGTTGCGTGACGGTCGGATTTCATGGGAGGCCTCACTTTCCTACGCAGAATTGGCTGAAGATTTCATCAAGCAGGGACTCGTCTGTCCTGGTGCCGGTAATCCGCCCGAGGATATCCAGGGCTTCGTGCAGGTGGACCGCAGCGAATTCCTGGGAAAGCCCGGCTTCCAGGGTTTCGGCCGCGTCTGTCAGGGCCTGTGCCGAAGCGGCCGCGGCGGCAATATGGCGCTCCTGCGTCAGCGGGGTCTCCGGCGACTCGGCAAAGGTTTCCTTCAGGCGGCGGATCAGTCCGTCGATGCCCTGGCCGGTTCTGACGCTGACCGGTATCGCGCCGGCCGGCGGCGGGACGGATGCCGGCAGCTGGTCCGTCTTCGTGCAGATCGTCCATACGGGCAGGCCGGAGGAGCGGACGATCTCCGGAACCTCCGTCACCGGATGGGCGGCTTCGGTCAGCCACCAGATCATATCCGCTCCGGAGGCCGTCTGGTAGGTGCGGCTGATCCCCAGCTGCTCGATCTGATCCGCGGTATCATGCAGCCCGGCCGTATCATACAGCGTGACGCTGTAGCCGTCCACGCTGAAGGAGGCGCTGATCACGTCCCGGGTGGTGCCGGGGATATCGGTGACGATGGACCTGTCCTCGTCCAGCAGGGCGTTGAACAGGGTCGATTTGCCGGCGTTGGGAGCGCCCAACAGGGCGATGTGGATGCCTTCGCGCACCATCCGGGCCGCGCGGTTTTTCGCGGCGGCCCGCAGCCGGGCGGCCAGGTCCCGGCAGGTTGCCGCCAGCTGGCGGGCTTCTTCCGGCGTGTCGACCTCCTCCGGGTAATCAATGGCCGCTTCGACCGCAGCAAGGACGGCCAGGATCTCTTTTTCGATCCCGTGGATGAACCGGCTCGCGCCGCCGTTCAGCTGGCGCAGCGCGCTCTGGCCGGCCCGCTCGCTGTCCGCGTGGATCAGCCGCATGACCGATTCCGCCTGGCTCAGGTCGATCCGTCCGTTCAGGAAGGCGCGCAGCGTGAATTCACCCGGGTCGGCCGGCCGCGCGCCGTTTCTGATCAGCGCGTCCAGGCAGGCGTGCACGGCGTAGGTGCTTCCGTGCAGCTGGATCTCGGCGACATCCTGCCGGGTGTAGCTTTTCGGCGCGCGCATGACGACGGCCATGCATTCATCGATAGGGGTCGGGCCGTCGTGGCATATGCCCAGGTACAGCCGGCCGTGTTCCATGCGGTCAATGGCGCTTTTCGGCGTAAAGACGGCGTTCAGGATGGCCTCCGCCCGGTCGCCGCTGACACGGATGACCGCGATCCCCGCCGCTCCGGGCGCCGTCGCACAGGCGGCGATGGTGTCGCGCATATCCAGGTCCATGTGCATCACTCCTCTGAAAATGGGCAGGGCGCGGTGAAGGTGACCGGCAGGCCCGTGCCCGGATGCGTAAAGCGGAGGGAATAGGCGTGCAGCATCAGCCGGGGCGCGTTGGCGGGATGGCCGTAGATCGGATCGCCCATGACCGGGTGGCCGATGGAGGCCATGTGTACGCGGATCTGGTGTGTACGGCCGGTCAGGATGTGCACGTCCAGCAGCGTTCCGCGCATTTGGGGCTTCATGACGGTCCATTCCGTCACGGCCGAACGCCCGTCCGGCCGGATGGCCATTTTCTTGCGGTCCCTGGCGCTGCGGCCAATGGGCGCGTTGACGGTGCCGGATGCCGCGGGCATGTTTCCCTCGACTACCGCGCGGTAATGCTTCTCCATCTCATGGTTGGCCAGCTGCGCGGAGAGCGCCAGGTGCGCGGCGTCGTCCTTGGCGATCAGGATCAGGCCGCTGGTATCCTTGTCCAGCCGGTGGACGATGCCGGGGCGCAGCTCACCGCCGATGCCGGACAGCGTGCTGAGCCGGGCGAGCAGCGCGTTCACCAGGGTGCCGTCCGGATTGCCGGGCGCCGGGTGCACGACCATGCCGGCCGGTTTGTTGATGACGGCAATCCGGTTGTCCTCGTAGAGGATCTCAATCGGAATGTCCTGCGCTTCCAGGCCCGTTTCATGCGGCGGCGGAACGGTGACCAGGACGGTATCTCCGGATTCCAGCGCCAGGCCCGGCTTGCGCTGGACCTGCCCGTTGACTGTGACCTGGCCTTCCCGGATCAGGCGCGCAGCCTGCGCGCGGGACGTGCAGGCCTTCGCGGCGCACACATCCAGCCGTTCGCCCGGCTGCCCGCACCGGAGGGTGATCATCTCTTCGTTCACGTTGTCTCCTTTTTCGCGGGCTGCTCGGGCCGGATCAGCCGGATGGCGCAGAGGAGCGCGCCAAAGGTCACATAGACGTCCGCGGGGTTGAAAATGTAGAAGTGGATAAACAGAAGCTCCAGCATGTCGCGCACATATCCGAGAAATATGCGGTCGATCAGGTTGCTGACCGCGCCGGCCGACATGAGCAGCAGGGGAAAGCGATAGGGCGATGCGGGCGGCAGGCGGAAGTATATGATCAGGACGCCGGCCAGGACGGCCGCAGCGGCCAGGATCGCCGCCAGGTTGCCGTTCGCGAACAGGCCGAGGGAGAACCCTGTATTGGATGTATAATTAACGCGGATGACGTGCGGGATGAGCGGGACCGTGCGCCCGAAGGTCAAAGCCTTGACACCCTGGTCCAATGCCGTCAGTCCCAGCCAAATTGCCGCTGCCGTTCCCCTGCGCATCCAAAGGCTCCTTTCTTACGGAATATGCATATTATACACTCATGGATGAAAATATGCAATATCTATTTGCAATGAGAAGCTATGCTTGCAAAATCGCGCCAAATCCTGTACAATAGGCAGCGGCCGCAGGATAAGCGCCTGCGCTGCGCAGAACATCCGCAGGATGCTGCATAAAGGGAGGAAACAGACATGCTCAGATCACTCATCGCCGAGGCACCCGCCGGCGAGCGCGTCAAGCTGCAGGGCTTTGTGGAGAATATTCGCAATAAACGCACGATGGCGTTTCTTGTGTTACGGGATACCACCGGCAGGATCCAGCTGACCGTGGAAAAGGAGAAGTATCCTGAGGTCGCCGCCGCTGTCGACCAGCTGACCGTCGAGTCCGTCATCACGGCGGAAGGGACGATCGTGGAAAACAGCTATGTCAAACTGGGCGGCCGGGAGATGCTGCCGGACATGATCCGGGTGGAATCCATCGCCGAACCGCTGCCGATTTCCCGCGACGCCGCGATCGACTCCCGGCTGGACTACCGCTGGATCGATCTGCGCACGGATAAGAACCTGCTGATTTACCAGGCCCAGACGGTCATGGTCAACGCGATGAGGCAGTTCCTGCTCAACCGCCGGTTTATCGAGATCCATACGCCCAAGCTGATCGGCGCGGCCAGCGAATCCGGCAGCGAAGTGTTTGAGCTCAAGTATTTTGACCGAAAGGGCTACCTGAGCCAGAGCCCGCAGTTCTACAAGCAGATGGCGATGGCGGCGGGGTTTGACCGGATCTTCGAGGTCGGTCCCGTGTTCCGCGCGGAAAAATCCTATACCAACAAGCACGCGACGGAGTTCACCGGCTTTGACATCGAGATGAGCTACATCGATTCCTTCCGCGATGTGATGCAGATCGAGGCGGAACTGCTGACCGCCGCCCTGCAGGCTGTCAGCGACGCCTGCGGCGAGCAGATCAAGGCGCAGTACGGCCTGGATGTCGTCGTGCCCACCCTGCCTTTCCCCGAAATGAAGCTGTGCGATGTCTACCGCGAGCTGGAGGAACGCTACGGCTACACGGTGGACGAATCGGAGAAGAACGACCTGACCACCGACGCGGAACACCTGTGCGCCAGGCTGTCCATGGATAAATTCGGCCATGAGTTCCTGTTCGTGACGGACTACGGCCCCGAAAAGCGCGCGTTCTACCATATGCGCGACGAACAGGGCAATCCGCTGGGTTATGACCTCATCTGGCGCGGCACGGAAATCACGACCGGCGCCCAGCGCGAGCACCGCTATGAGCCCCTGCGCCGGCAGGCGGACGAGAAGGGCCTGGGCAAGGACGTGGCCTTCTACATGGAATTCTTCCGCTACGGCTGCCCGCCGCACGGCGGCTTCGGTCTGGGCGTGGACCGGCTGACCATGCTGCTGCTCGGCCTTTCCATCAAGGAGGCCGAATTCCTCTTCCGCGGTCCGAACCGGATCGAGCCCTGACCGGGTCTGAAAACGATGGAATATACAGAATTCACTGTCAGTACGACGACCAGCGGCGCGGATATCGTATCCGCGCTGCTGATGCGCCTGGGCGCGGCCGGCACCCAGATCATCGACAGGAACGACCTGCCGGATCCGGACAAGCCAGGCCATAACTGGGAGCTGATGGACCGCGCGCTGATCGACGCGGCGCCGGAGGACGTCCAGGTCAAAGCCTGGTTTGACGAGGAAACGGCTGCCCAGACGCTCGAGACGCTTCAGATGGAATTGAACCGGCTGCGGGAGCTGCAGGACGGTCCGGCCTTTGGCGCGCTGACGGTCAGCCTGACCAATATCCGCGAAGAGGACTGGGCGGAAAACTGGAAGCAGTATTTCAAGCCGTTCCGCGTGGGCAGGCACCTGGTCGTCAAGCCAAGCTGGGAGACGTGGGCGTCGGCGCCGGATGACCTGATCATCGAGATCGATCCCGGCATGGCCTTCGGCACGGGCACGCACGAAACGACCGCCCTGTGCATTGAGCTGATCGAACGCTATTACCAGGGCGGTTCCCTGCTGGATATCGGCACGGGCTCGGGCATCCTCGCCATCGCGGCCGCGCTGCTGGGCGCGAAGCCGGTGACGGCGATCGATATCGATCCGGACGCCGTGCGGGTGGCGCGTGAAAACGTCGCCCTAAACCGGCTGGAGGACGCGATCACTTTAGAGCAGGGCGATCTGCTGAAGGGTGTCCGCGGGATCTACGATTTTGCGGCGGCAAACATCCTGGCGCCGGTCATCTGCATGCTGGCCGGACCGCTGCTTGGATACCTGAAGCCGGGCGGCTGCTTCGTCTGCTCCGGCATCATCCGCGAACGGGAAGAAGACGTGCATGAAGCCCTGACGGCCGCGGGCTATGAGATCCTGGCCCGGACGCACCGGGGCGACTGGTGCGCCTTTGCGGCGCGGAAGCCATTGAAATGAGGCGGCCATGCATCGTTTTTTTGCGGAGCGGATCAATGATGATACAGCCCGCCTGACGGCGCAGGAGGCCCACCATGCGCTGAAGGTTCTCCGCCTGAAGCCGGGCGACGAGGTCCAGCTGATCATGGAGGATGCCCTGTACAGCGCGGTACTGTCCGCTGACGCGCCGGAGGTGCTGGCGCGCGTCGGAGCGCGCCTCCCGTCGCCGGAGCCGCGCCTGAAGGTGACGCTCTACCAGGGTCTGCCCAAAGCGGACAAGGTGGACTGGATCGTACAGAAGAACACGGAAGCAGGCATCGACCGGATCTGCCTGTTGGAGATGGTGCGCTCTGTCAGCCGCTTCAACAGCAGTCAGGATGTCCTGCGCAAAACGGAGCGCTGGGCGCGCATCGCCCAGGAGGCGGCCAAGCAATCCGGCAGAGCCCATGTGCCGGGGATTGAAGTGATTCGCGCGGCCGACCTTCCGGCCTGCCTCCAGCGGCATGAGCTGGTGCTGGTGCCGTGGGAAGAGGAGCATGGCCGGTCGCTCTCCCGGGCGGCGCAGACGGTCAGCCCGCTGCGGGACGCGGCCATCGTCATCGGTCCGGAGGGGGGCATCACGCCGGAGGAAATCGACGGCATGCGCGCCTGCGGCGCCGTTCCCGTCACGCTCGGCCCACGGATCTTCCGGACGGAAACCGCCGGGCTGGCCGCGGCTGTGATGCTGCTGAGCGCCTGCGGCGAATACGGTCCTTCGGGAGGCGATTGAGTTGCCGTCCGTTGCTTTTCATACGCTTGGCTGCAAGGTGAACCAGTACGACACGCAGGCCATGCTGGAATGCTTTGTCCAGGCAGGTTATCAGGTCCGGCCGTTCGATGGCGCCGCGGACGTCTATGTCGTCAACACATGCACGGTGACCGGCACGGGAGACCGGAAGTCCATGAACGCCGTGCGCCGTGCCTTCAGGCACAACCCGTCGGCGGACGTCGTCATCGCCGGCTGCCTCGCGCAGCGGGACGGCGAGGCGCTGCTGAAGACCGGCGCGCGCCTGGTCATCGGTGTTCAGCACCGCGCGGAGGTGGTCGACCTCCTGGAAACGGCGCAGCGCGAACAGAAGCAGATCGTCGCGGTCTCCGACGTCCTGCGCGTGCCGTTTGAGTCCCTGACCGTCAGCGCGGACGAGGGCCGTACCCGCGCGATCATCAAGGTGCAGGAGGGCTGCGACCGGTATTGCAGCTATTGCATCATTCCCTACGTGCGGGGCGGCATCCGTTCGCGTCCGCTCGGGGACATCCGGGAGGAAGCCCTCCGCCTGTGCCGGGCGGGATACCGCGAACTGGT
>CACXEB010000062.1 GCA_902766515.1 uncultured Eubacteriales bacterium | reverse complement strand
GGAAGGCGCCTGATCCACGCGCCGGAAAAACATTAACCATTTTTTCGATCCGGAAGGAACGCACCGTGGCCCCGGGGCCCGAAAATGCGCAAAATGCCGCGGTTTCACAGGAAAATGGGCGAATATAAAGTATTGCATATTTACTTTTCGGGGTGCATGCGGTATAAAAAAAGGGCAATAAGTGAACAGGACGCGGCAATGACCCATTCGGGGGATCGGGTGCTTTCGGGCACCTAAAAAATTCGACCAGAACCGAAACGTTTCGGAAATCACTTCCGTGGACGGGGGGAGCGGACGGCATGCGCAGAAAGAAGATCGTGTTCATCGGCGCGGGCAGCTTCATTTTCACCAGAAGCCTGTCCCGGGACATCATGACCTTTCCGGCGCTCCAGGACGCGGACATCTGGCTGGTGGACATCAATCCGGAAAACCTGGAGCTGGCGCGGCGGATGGTGCAGCGCTACGTGGACGCGGGGCACTACCCCGCCACGGTGCACTGCACGCTGGACCGGCGCGAGGCGCTGCCCGGGGCGGACGGCATCCTGATCACCATCCAGGTGGGCGGCTGGGAGCCCCTGAAGGACGAGCTGGGCATCCCTTCCAAATACGGCATCGAGGCCGCCATCGGGGACACGCGGGGCGTATGGGGATTCTTCTGCTACCTGCGCACCATCCAGCCCATCGTGGACATCGCCGGGGACATCCAGGCGCTGTGCCCGGACGCCGTCGTCCTGAACTATACCAATCCGATGGCGATGATCTGCCGGACCGTGCAGACCCTGTACCCGAAGCTGAACTTCATCGGCCTGTGCCACAGCGTGCAGGAGACGATCATGCTGCTGGCCAAATGGCTGCAGGCGACGCCCAAAGACATGACCTACACCTGCGCGGGGCTGAACCACACGGCCTTCTACCTGACGCTGAAGTGCAGGGGAGAGGACGCCTATCCGAAGCTCCGCGAGATCGTCCGGGATTCGGAGATCTACCGCACCGAGCGGGTGCGCATTGAAATGTTCCGCCACCTGGGCTACTTCGTGACGGAAAGCTCCTACCACAACAGCGAGTACAACGGCTGGTTCCGCAAGCGGGACGACCTGATGATGCAGTACTGCCCGCCGGTGAACTTCGACGGCACGCCCGGTGAGTACATGAGCAAGCGGATGCAGTCCGGCGGCTTCTTCAGGGGCCGCTCCCGCAGGGACATGCTCGAAAAGTGGTTCGGGGAGGAGATCACCCTGGACCGGGGACACGAGTTCGCCAGCTACATCTTCAACGCGTGCTTCGGCGACGGGACGCCGTTCGAGTTCAACGGCAACGTGCGCAACTTCGGCCTGATCGACAACCTGCCCGCGGGCGCCTGCGTGGAGGTGCCCATCCTGGCGGATCCGAACGGGCTCAAGCCCGTCCACATCGGTTTCATGCCGCGCGAGCTGGCCCTGCTCAACAACATTGAGAGCCAGACCGAGGAAATGGCGGTCGAGGCGTACCTGAACCGCGACAAGTCCCTGATCTACAAGGCCGTCTATTACGATCCCTGCACGTCGGCCAAGCTGGGCCTGGACGAGATGGACCGGATGGTGGACGAGATGTTCGCGGCCTGCGGCAAGTACCACCCCTTCTGGTGAAACAAAAGGAGCCATTTCCATGAAGAAGGAAGACATCCTCGGCAACCAGGCGCTCAACCAGCACGCCCTCTTCTTCGATCCGCTGGACAGGCGGCCCGTGTTCTCCACCGTGGACGGCAAGCCGCACCTGCATTATGTGCCCGAAAAGCCGGGGGTGCGCGCGCTGGACTATGGCAGGGCGGAATTCAATTTCCATGCTCCGGACGCGCACAGCGTCTGCCTGAAGGGCTGGGGCGGGTCCATGCCGGGCGAATATCCGCTGGCCCCTGTGGGGGACGGGTACTGGCAGGCGGTCGTGGACGGCGTAGCGCCGGGCTTCCATTACTGTGATTTCGAGGTGGACGGCGTCCGCACGATCAACCCGCTGATGCCGATGGGCTACGGCGGGTTCCGGCCGGTCAACTATTTCGAGATGCCCGGCAGCGCGGACGACGCCTTCTGGCTGCTGCAGGACGTGCCGCACGGCACCGTGCACATGGAATTGTACCCCTGCGCCATGACCGGCCGCACCCGGTGCTGCTATGTCTACACCCCGCCCCGGTACGCGGAGGAGACGGACCGGCGCTACCCGGTCCTGTACATCCAGCACGGCGGGGGCGAGAATGAGACCGGCTGGCTGTGGCAGGGCAAGATCAACTACATCTGCGACAACCTGATCGCAGCGGGCGCCATGCGGGAAATGATCGTCGTGATGAACGACGGCTACGCCTTCCGGCCCGACGGCCTGGGCGATCCCGCCGGCGGCGACGTGGACGATGTGATCGCGGCGGACTGCATCCCCATGATCGACCGCAGGTACCGGACCCTGGCCGACCGGGACCACCGCGCGATGGCAGGCCTGTCCATGGGCGGCATGCAGACCAACGCGGCGATCTTCAAGCATCCGGACGCCTTCGCCAGCGCGGGCATCTTCAGCGGCGGCTTCCGGGAGAAGGGCTTCAATTTCGACGGGAGCGAGTGGCTCGCTTCCAAAGAGGCCTTTGAAAAGACGTTCCGGCTCATTTTCGTGGCCGTGGGCGAGCAGGAGCAGCCCTCCTGCGACCGGCTGACCGCCGATATCGCCGCCTACCGGGAAAAGGGTGTGCCCATCCGGCTGTACACCTGCCCGGGGTATCACGAGTGGGATGTGTGGCGGCACGCCGCCCGGGCGTTTTTACAGCTTCTGTTTGTTTCCTGAGCGCATCAGACCTGATCACGGAAGGAGAGGTGAGGCAAGCGTGTCCATCCAGACCACGGTACCCGGCAAGCCGTTTGCAAAACGCCTGGTCAGCGATTTCAAGCGCTACAAATGGATCTACCTGATCGGCTTCCTGTGCCTGAGCTACTACGTCATCTTCTGCTACCTTCCCATGGGCGGCATCGTCATCGCGTTCAAGGATTTCCGCGCTGCCAAGGGCATTTTCGGCAGCAAATGGGCCAATCCGTGGTACAAGTACTTTGACCAGTTCTTCAACGGCTACTATTTCTGGCGGCTGCTGCGCAACACGCTGCTGATCAACGTGCTGGACCTGATCTTCGGCTTCCCTGCGCCGATCATCCTGGCGCTGCTGCTCAATGAGCTCAGGAGCAACTCCTACAAGCGCATCGTCCAGACGGTGTCCTACCTGCCGCACTTCATTTCCCAGGTGGTCATCTGCGGCATCATCCTCGACTTCTTCTCCTCCAGCGGCGTCATCAACCAGATCATCACCCTGCTGGGCGGCAAAAAGATCATGTTCATGCAGGAGGAGCAGTGGTTCCGGCCCATCTACGTCGGGTCGGGCATCTGGCAGGGCGTCGGCTACGGCTCCATCATCTACCTGTCCGCTCTGGGCGGCGTCAACGCCGACCTGTATGACGCCGCGGTCATCGACGGCTGCAGCCGCTTCGGCCGCGTGATCCACGTCACCATCCCCGGCATCCTGCCCACCGTCATCATCATGCTGATCCTCCGCATCGGCAACATGCTCAGCGTGGGCTTTGAAAAGATCATCCTGCTGTACAACGAGATGATCTATGAGACGTCCGACGTGATTTCCTCCTTCGTCTACCGCTACGGCATGCAGAAGGGCAATTACAGCTACGCGACAGCCGTAGGCCTGTTCAACTCCGTGTTCAATTTCGCGCTCCTGATCGGGGTGAACGCCCTGAGCCGCAAGTTGAGCGACGTATCGCTGTGGTAAAGGGGGTCGTCGCATGAACAACCAGACCGGTATCCGCCGCGGGAAGCACCGGACGTGGAACTACGGGCTCCCGTCCATGGGCAGCAAAATCTTTGACGTCTGCAACGTGATCTTCATGGTCCTGCTGATGATCATCACGGTCTATCCCTTCCTCTACGTGCTCTTCGCCTCCCTGAGCGAGCCGCTGAGGCTCTTCTCCCACCAGGGCATCCTGCTGGCGCCCCTGGGCCTGTCCCTCAAGGGCTACCAGTTCGTGCTCAATTACCGCGCCATCTGGAACGGCTATGCCGTCACCCTCTTCCTGTCCACCGTCGGCACCGCGCTCACCCTGATCGCCTCGCTGCTGTTCGCCTACGTGCTCAGCAAGAAGGACAGCATGCTGCACGGCTTCTTCACCTTCGCCGCGGTCTTTACCATGTACTTCAACGGCGGCATGATCCCGATGTACCTGATCGTCAAGGAGCTGGGGCTGCTGGACTCCCTCTGGTCCCTGATCCTGCCGGGCCTCATCAGCACCTACTACGTCATCATCCTGCGCACCGCCATCATGAGCGTGCCCAAGGAGATGATCGAGTCCGCCGAGCTGGACGGCGCGCACGAGCTGATCATCCTGGTGCGGATCCTGATCCCGCTGATCGTCCCCACCATCGCGGCCATCGGCCTGTTCATCGTCGTCGGGTACTGGAACAGCTGGACCAACGCCCTGCTGTACATCCAGGACGGCAAGAAGCAGCCGCTGCAGATGATCCTGAGGCAGATCGTGGTCAAGAACGATATGTCCGCGGCCGCCGGCACCGGCGCCAGCAACCGCTCCGGCGAGGACTCCGCGACCCGGCTGCTGCTCAAGTACGCCACCATCATCGTGTCCGTCGTCCCGATCATCTGCGTGTATCCCTTCCTGCAGAAATACTTCACCAAGGGCGTCATGATCGGCGCCATCAAGGGCTGAGCCCTTTATCCAACGTACGCTGCATGGCTGTCCAGCCATGGGCAAATAAAAAAGGAGGTTGTTCTCATGAAGAAACTGCTTTCCCTCGTATGCGCGCTGGCGCTGCTGGTCGGCGTGCTGCCCCTCGTAGCGGTGGCGGAAGAACCGGTTGAAATCACGTATTTCCGCCAGGAACTCAACCGCAACTCCATCGCCTACTACAGCGAAGCGGCCTGGGTTCAGGAGATCGAAAAACGCCTGAACATCAAGCTGAAGATCCTGGGCCCGGGCAGCGATGACGACTATAACCTGGCCGTCAACGCGATGCTGACTTCCGGCGAGTACCCGGATCTGCTGTTCTTCGACTGGGCGAACAACTACAACGGCGGCGTGCTGGCCGGTGTGGAAGATGAAGTCATCGTCCCGATCAGCGAGATCCCCGAGTACAAGGAGAAGGTCCCGAACTGGTTCAAGGTGCTGGACGAGCATCCTGAAGTCCGCCGCGGCGTGACCGAGGATGACGGCTCCATCGTCACCTTCTGCCACTGGGAGCCCAACATCGCCCGTTCCGCTTACTGGGGCTATGCTGTCCGCAAGGACTGGCTGGACCGCCTGGGCCTTGAGATACCGACCACTGTCGACGAGTTCTACGCTGTGCTGAAGGCCTTCAAAGAGAATGACGCCAACGGCAACGGCGACCCGGACGACGAGCTCCCGTTCAGCTGCTGCAACTGGTGGGGCACCGCGCATCCCGGCATGGACTCCCTGGCGGCCGCTTTCACCCTGAAGGTCAACACCATGTACCGTGACCCGCAGAACGACAAGATGACCTACTGGACCGAGTACAACAACGGTGAAAACTTCAAGGCCTATGTCACGACCATGGCCAAGTGGTACCAGGAAGGCCTGATCGACGAGGAAGCCATCAGCCAGAAGTATGATGCCTGGGCCGCCAAGATCACCGGCGACAAGGTCGGCGCGTTCTTCTGCTTCCCCGACAACGTGGAAACCTGGGAAGCTTCCATCGCCCAGACCCTGAAGGACAACGGCTACGGCAACCCGGATGACGTCTGCATCTACGGCCTCGTGCCGCTCAAGGGCATCGACGGCGTCGCCTACAACTATGACAACGACAACGCGCTGGTTGGCTATGTCGGCTCCGGCCAGCCCACCGTCATCACCACCGCGGCTGTCAAGAACGGCCATATCGACAAGTGCCTCGAGCTGCTGAACTTCCTCTACTCCGAAGAGGGCAGCGAAATCGTCAACTGGGGCGTCGAGGGCGTTTCCTACACCAAGGATGCCGAAGGCAACCACATCTGGACCGAAGCTGTGACCAACGATCCTGACTACCCGATGTCTGACGCGGTCTTCAAGTATGCGCTGCCGACGCTGGGCGGCTGGCCGAAGGCGATGAGCTATGAAGCCTGGGGTTCCATGAACCTGCGCGTGCCGGACCAGATCACCACGCATAAGAACTACGCTGCTTCCGACGCCGGCCTGGACCGTCCCGGCTTCGCGCTGAACATGGAAGAGCAGGACACCTATTCCCGGATCATCACCGAAGTCAACACCGCGGTCTCCGAAGTGTACCTGAAGGTGATCACCGGCAAGGCTCCCGTCGAGGATCTGGACAAGCTGCTGGCGCAGGTCAAGGCGATGGGCATCGCGGACGCCGTCGACGCGTTCCAGAGCGCCTATGCCCGTTACCTGAGCCGCTGATCTGAACAAAAACTCCTGTATTACCAACGTGGGGCGCCTCAGGGCGCCCCACAACACAATGAACGCAATGCATGCGGAGCGAGGATAAGTTGTTATGATTGATTTTGCGAAGCTTGAATACCCCTACGCGTATATTCCGGTTGAAAAACGTGCCGCGATCCTGCCTGAGCACAGCATCTGTTCGATTTCTCCGGCTGAGGAGCCGTCCGACGATTTTATCACAGGCAATGGCGCTCTGAGGATTCAGGCTTCCGGACGCCCGTACAGCGAGGAGATGTCCTATACCCTGGAGACGCTCTACGAGCCCCTGTGGGAGAAGACGCCCCTGCCGCCCGACCTGCGTCCCTACCTGCCCCGCATCCGCCAGCTGCTGCTCGAGGGCAAGCCGGAAGAGACCGACGCCCTGATCGATGAGGCGCAGAAGAAGGCCGGCTTCGACAAGTACATGAACTTTGACAACAAGATCCTGTACCCCACCGGCTCGCCGCGGCTGCATACCGCCTTCTGGCTGACCTATACCCAGCCCGAGCAGGCGGGCACCCGCGATTACCTGCGCTGGCTGGACATGGACAGCGGCCTGATCACCGCCCTGTGGACCAACGACCGCGGCGCGTACCGCAGCGAGTGCTTTGCCGCCTATGACGGCCAGGTGATGGTCAACCGGATCACCGCGCCCAAGGGCCAGCTGGACGTGCAGATGGACATCACGCTGCCGGGCCGGCCCTTCCGCCATGGCAACATGGTCTTCAAGCAGCCCTTTACCGGCAGCACGCACCAGCTGACGGTCACCGACAGCCTGATCACCCTGGCCTGGGCCTACCGCCCCGAGTTCGGCCAGAAGGGCTATGTCGCCGCCATTCGTTTCATCCCGCAGGGCGGCCTGCTGAAGGCGGGCGAAAAGGGCGTCAGCCTCACCGGCGCGGACGGGCTGGTCGTCGTGACGAAGATCGTCAAGTTCGAGGGCGGATTTACCTTCGCCTGCGCGGACCGGGTCAACGCGGACCTGATGGCCATGGACATCGATTTCGACCGCATGCTGGCGGTCAACAAAAAGATCGTCAGTGAAAAGATGAACCGCTCCCGCATCCACCTGTGCCCGCCGGAGGACCGGCTGCTGTCGGGCGAGGAACTGCTGGCGCGGACCCACAGCCGCAACATGGTGGACCCGGCCATGATGGAGAAGCTCTACGACATGGGCCGCTTCTTCCAGATCTATGAGACCGGCGCCCTGCCGCCGATGATGGGCCAGCACAACATCAACACCAACCTGCAGGTGTGCGCGGGCAACAACACGGGTCTCTTTGACGAGATGGACGTCTATTTCCGCTACTATGAGACCAAGTTTGAGGACTTCCGCACCAACGCGAAGCTCCTGTTCGGCGCCCGCGGCCTGCTGGCCAGCGTGCACTGCGACCCGGACTCCGGCCTGTACTACCACTTCTCCCGCACCTATCCGCACTACTGCTGGACCGGCTGCCTCGGCTGGATCTACAACGAGCTGTGGGGCTACTACCTGGTCACCGGCGACAAGGAGTTCCTGCGCACCCGCATCATCCCCGCCTACAAGGAAATGGCGCTGTTCTTCGAGGATTACGCCTGCGACCGCGGACCGGACGGCAAGGTGATCTTCTATCCGTCCTTCTCCCCGGAGGACCCGACCCCGAACCCCGGCTACGAGACCGTCACCAGCAGGAGCATCAACCCCACCCGGATCAATTCCGTCATGGACATCGCCATCTGCCGCGAGATCCTGACCAACCTGATCGACGGCTGCCGCACCCTGGGCATCGAGGCGGAAAACATCCCGCACTGGGAGGAGCAGCTCAAATCCCTGCCCACCTACCTGCTCGACCGCGAGGGCGGCCTCAAGGAATGGGCCTGGCCGACGATCGAGGAGAACTACAACCTCCGCCACGTGTCCCATCATTATGACGTCTGGCCCGGCCGTGCGATCACGCCCGAAAAGGATCCCGCGCTG
>CACXEB010000061.1 GCA_902766515.1 uncultured Eubacteriales bacterium | reverse complement strand
TCACGGGATCCAGACCCGGCTCCTCTTCAGCGGAAACCTGGTGAAGCATCCCTGCTTCGACCAGATCCGGGGGACCGACGCCTACCGGGTGGCAGGGGATCTGACGGTGACGGATTTTGTGATGAACAACGCCTTCTGGGTCGGCGTCTATCCGGGCATGACGGATGAAATGATTGACCACATGGCGAAGACGGTTACGGAAGCGCTGGACGTATAAAAGGAGAGCAAGATGACGGGCAAAAGGTATCTGCTGGACTGTACGCTGCGGGACGGCGGTTATATCAACGACTGGGCGTTCGGGCATGACCATATTGTCAATATTTTTGAGCGTGTTATTGCCTCCGGCGTGGATGTGATCGAAATCGGCTTCCTGGACGACCGGCGGGCTTTCGACCCCGACCGGAGCATTATGCCGGACACGCAGAGCGTCCGGAAAATCTATGGCGGGCTGGACCGGAAGCGGGCGACGGTGGTCGGCATGATTGATTTCGGCACCTGCGGCATCAGCCATGTGGAAGACTGCGGGGACTCCTGGCTGGACGGGATCCGGGTGATATTCAAAAAGGATAAACTGCACCCGGCCATGGCCTTCTGCGGGCAGCTGAAGGAAAAGGGCTACAAGGTCTTCGCCCAGCTGGTCTCTGTGACGGCCTACAGCGACGATGAGCTGCAGGAAGCGGCAGACCTGGCCAATGAGGTCCGTCCCTTTGCCCTGTCCATGGTGGACACCTACGGCCTGCTGGATCCGGAAAGCCTGACCCATATTATGCGGATCCTGGACGACCGCCTCGATCCGGACATCATTCTCGGCTTCCACGCGCACAACAATTTCCAGCTGGGGTATATCAACGCCACTACCGCCCTGAACTATCCAACGGAGCGCCCCGTCCTTGTGGACGGCACGCTTTACGGGATGGGCAAGAGCGCCGGGAACGCGCCCCTGGAGCTGGTCGCGATGTATATGAACCGTCACCTGGACAAGGATTACCGGATCAGCGAGATGCAGGAAGCCATCACGTCCAGCGTCATGGACTTCCAGCGCAAGTCGCCCTGGGGCTACCAGCTGTTCTACTACATCGCCGCGGCCAACAAGGTGCATCCGAACTACGTTTCCTGGCTTATGAACAAGCGCACCCTGTCCATCACTGCGATCAACGAGATCCTGCAGAAACTCCCGGAGGACCAGAAGCTTGAAAAGAATATGAAGCTGATTGAGCGCCTCTATCTCGATTATCAGAAACAGGAGTGCGATGATGAGGCCGCCGTGGAAAAACTTGCCCGGGAGATCGGGACGAAGCCCGTCCTGGTCATCGGTCCGGGCGCAAGCCTCAGGACGCACAGCCGGAGGGTAACGGAATATGCTGAAAACGAAAGACCGACGGTGATCTCCATTAACTATATTCCGGAATTGATTCATCCGGACTATATGTTCGTTACCAACTCCACGCGCTTTGTTCAGTCCGCCTCGAAGCTCCTGAAAGCGGAAAACCGGGATATCCGGCTCATTGCCGCGTCGAATCTCGCCAGAGTGGACCGGGACTTCGATTTCGTCATCAACTATTCCGCCCTGATCGATGAAGCCGCCGAGTTCCCGGACAATTCCATGTGCATGCTCATCCGCCTGCTGATCCGCTGCGGATGCAGAGAGGCGGTGCTGGCCGGCTTTGACGGCTACACGCCGGACAACGTCAACTATTTCGATGTGGACAAGGCGTACAGTTTCCTGACGGAGAAAGCGGACTCCCTGAACGAATACGCCCGGCGGTTTTTCCGGGATACGGCGGACCGGATCACCGTCACCTTCCTGACGCCTACGGAATACCGGAAAGGACCAGAACAATGAAGATCAGGCTTACTGACTATATCGCCCGAACCCTGAAGGACCGGGGAATCACCGACTGCTTTATGGTCACCGGCGGCGGTGCCATGCACCTGGACGACGCCATCGGCCACCAGGAAGGGATTCATTGTACTTTTAACCACCATGAACAAGCCTGCGCCATCGCGGCGGAGGGTTATACCCGTATGACCGGAAAGCTGGCCCTCGTCTGCGTGACCAGCGGTCCCGGCGGAACCAATGCCATCACCGGCGTCATGGGCGGCTGGCTGGATTCCGTTCCGATGCTCATCCTCTCCGGCCAGGTGAAGCGGGAGACCACCATCGCGGCCTGCCCGGAACTGAACCTGCGCCAGTTGGGGGACCAGGAGTTCAATGTCATCGATTCCGTCCGGAACATGACCAAGTATGCCGTCATGGTCACCAACGCCAATGAGATTGCATACCACCTGGAAAAGGCCCTGTACCTGGCTGCTGCCGGCCGGGGCGGCCCGGCCTGGCTGGATATCCCGCTGGATATCCAGGGCGCGCAGATCGAGACGGACGAACTGCTTCATTTCGATCCCGAAAAGGAATGCACCTGGGAACAGCCGAAGCTCACCGGGCCCGTTGCCGACATCATCCTCAGCAAACTCAGTGAAGCGAAGGCGCCTCTTGTACTGGCCGGCACCGGGATCAATCTCGCCGGCGCCCGGGAAAAACTCCTCCGGTTCCTGGACAAATACAAACTCCCCGTGGTTACGGCCTGGAACGCCAACGACACGGTGGCCTTTGACAACCCGTACTACGTCGGCATGCCCGGCACCGTCGGGATCCGGTCCGGCAATTTCGCTGTCCAGAACTGCGACCTGCTGATCTCCCTCGGCTGCCGCCTGAATATCCGGATGATCGGCTATACCCATCAC
>CACXEB010000060.1 GCA_902766515.1 uncultured Eubacteriales bacterium | reverse complement strand
CCCAAATCCGACAAATGCTATCAAACAAAAAGTTTAGCTGGCCTGAAGTTTACTTTGGCTAAACTTTTTGGCCAGCAAAATTAAACCACACGGCGCGTCGTTTGTCAATAACGAAACCGCGCCTGTGAAAAAAAAATCCCGGGAAACGCGTCCGGCATCCTGGAGCAGTTCCCCGGGTGATATCGTTTTCATTGAATGCTTTGGGTCTGTTGCGTAGGTCAATGAGTATCAATGATGACGCTTACTCCGTTCCCTCCACCGCCGGGATCAGGCCGTGTCCCGCCTTCAGCCGCAGGATGCGGCGCACGCTCTCATCGATCCGCGCTTCCGTCAGGCGGCCGCTCTTCAGCGCCTTTGTCACGCCGCGGTAGGCGTTCGTGAAATTGTACGGCAGCAGGAGCATGTCCACGCCGGCTTCGAGCGCCCTGACGCACGCCTCCCCGGAGCCGTACCGGTCACGGATCGCTTTCATCTGCAGGGCGTCCGTGATGACGACGCCGTCAAAGCCCAGCTCATTCCTCAGGAACCCGATGACCGTCGGGGAAAGGGACGCAGGGAGGCTGGGATCAACTTTGATCGCCAGCTGGTGCGAGACCATGACCATTTCCGCGCCGGCGTCGATGCCGGCCCGGAAAGGAAGAAAGTCGATCCGCCGCCATTCTTCAGGCGTCCTTTTCGAGACGCCAAGCCCTTTGTGCGTATTGCCCGATACGGGCCCATGGCCGGGAAAATGCTTCAGAACAGGGATGATCCCGCTCTCCCGCGCGCCCGTCACGAAAGATGTGACCATCCGGGCGACGGTTTCCGGATCATCGCTGTAGGCGCGCCGGATGATTTCAGCTTTCCGGACGGCAGTCCGGACATCCGCCACCGGCGCGAAATCGAGGTTGAACCCATACCTCGTCAGGTACGATCCGATGACCGCAGCGGACCGGTAAGCCTGCTCCGGCGTGGCGATCTTAGACGGGGCCGGCTGCTTTTCCCGAAGCTTCAGCTTATTGGCCACCCGCGATACGCTGCCGCCCTCTTCGTCCACGCCGATCAGGAGCCCGATGCCGTTCGCGCCCGCCGCGGCCTCCTGCATGCTGCGGTTGAGCTTTGCCAGCCTGCCGGAAGACATATTCCCGGGGGACAGGATCACCCCGCCCACCGGGAAACGCTTGAAGGCCCGGGTCAACTGACCGCTGGGGGCCTTGATATCCTTCAGCCGCGAAAACTGCTCCGGCCCCACGAAGAACAGCTGGCACACCTTCTCGTGCAGCGTCATGCGGCCGATCAGCTCGTCGATCCGGCTGTCCGCATCCCCGGCCACCGCCCCCCCCGTCGGGCAGATGAAGCATAGCAGGCAAAGAAATACCGCCGCGGCCGCACGGCAAAGGCGTCCCGCCCGGCGGTGTTTTTCGTGCCCCCCAAAAACTCTGCAGCCTCTCATTATCCGTTTCTCCACTTTTCGCCTTTGCGGGCCGGGGGCCTGCCGGCGGCCCTTCCGCAGGCAGGATCCTCCGGCTGATCCGTCACAAAGGCTCACAGCACCTTCGCCAGGAAAGACTGCAGCCGCTCGTTCTGCGGCTTGCCGAAGATCCGCTGGGGGCTGCCTTCCTCCAGGAGCCGGCCTTCGTCCAGGAAGAGCACGCGGTGCGCCACCTCGCGGGCGAAGCCCATCTCGTGGGTCACGACCACCATGGTCATGCCCTGCTGGGCCAGCCGTTTCATGACATCCAGCACCTCGCCCACCATCTCGGGGTCCAGGGCGGAGGTGGGCTCGTCGAACAGCATGACGTCGGGTTCCATGCACAGGGCGCGCACGATGGCCACGCGCTGCTTCTGTCCGCCGGACAGCTGGGAGGGCCAGGCGTCGGCGCGGTCGGCCAGGTTGACCCTCGCCAGCAGCTCCATCGCCTTGGCCCGGGCCGCTTCCGCGCTCATGCCCTTCAGCTTCATGGGCGCGATCATCATGTTTTTCAGCACCGTCATGTGCGGAAACAGGTTGAACTGCTGGAAGACCATGCCCATCTTCTGGCGGTAATGGTTGATGTTGACCTTCGGATCGGTGATGTCCGTGCCCTCGAACTGGATCGTGCCGGCGGTGGGCGTTTCCAGCAGGTTCAGGCAGCGCAGGAAGGTCGACTTGCCCGAGCCGCTGGGGCCGATGACCACGACGACCTCGCCGCGGCGGATATCGGTCGTCACGCCGTTCAGGGCCTTCAGCTGGCCGTCGTTGAAGTGCTTTTCCAGCTGCCGGACAGAGATGATCGTATCAGTGGTCACTGTTGCGCAGCCTCCTTTCCAGCCGTCCGATCAGCGTTGTCAGCGTGAGGGTCACGATCAGGTACAGCGCGCCGGAGATGATGTAGGGCGTGAACGCCGAGAAGGTGCGGGACCGGATGTAGTCGCCGGCCTTGGTCAGCTCCGTCAGCGCGATGTAGCTCAGGACGGAGGTTTCCTTGATCAGGGAGATGAATTCGTTGCACATGGCCGGCAGCGCGGACTTGGCCGCCTGCGGCAGCACGATGTACATCATCGTGCTGAAGCCGGAAAAGCCCAGCGACCGCCCGGCTTCCGTCTGCCCGCGGTCGACCGACATGATGCCGCCGCGCACGATCTCCGCCACATAGGCGGCCGAGTTCAGGCCGCAGGCGATGACGCCGACGATCACCTTGTCGATGCGGACGTGCCCGAAGATGCCGAAGTTGATGATCAGCACCTGCAGCAGCAGCGGCGTGCCGCGCATCAGGTTGATGTAGAAGCGCGCAAACTTGCTGAGCCCGAGAACCGTATAGATCCCGCACTGCCGGAGGAAGGGCTTCCCTTTCGCGCGCATCTGCGAGACCTGCGGCAGGCAGAGGACCGCCAGCAGCGTCCCCAGCAGCAGGCCCACCAGGATGGCAAACAGCGACACCTCCAGCGTAATGCCCAGGCCGCGCAGGTAGCTCTGCCACCGGTCCTCCCGGATGACGTTCAGGTAAAATTCCTTGTACAGGTTCTGCCAGAAATTCAGCGTGTTGCTGTCCATCGCCGGCTGAATATCCAGCCACCACTGTTCGAAAATACTGACGGCGTTTCCCGACACGTTGCAGTCCTCATTTCTTATTCATCATCTATATCATCAGAAAGCCGTAAGGAGAACCCTCCTTACGGCATGATGGCCCGGATGGCGGTTACTCGGCGGCTTCCTCCGCAGCGGAGAAGTACTTGGCCGCGAGGGTCTCCATGAAGCCCTCTTCCTTCAGCTCAGCCAGGGCCTGGTTGATCTTGTCGAGCAGCTCGGTATTGCTCTTGTTGACGGCAATGCCATACCAGTCGGCGGCGCCCAGGTCGATGTCGGTGATGACCAGGGACGGGTCGTTCAGGCTGGCGAGGATCGCCTGGCCCACGGGGCCGTCCACGATGACCGCGTCAATCTTGTTGCCCTGCAGGTCCAGCGTGGCGTCGATGAAGCTGTTGTAGGTCGCAACGTTGGACGCGCCGGTGATCTCGGTGGCCTTGAAGTCGCTGGTGGTGCCCAGCTGCACGCCGATGGTCTTGCCCTGCAGGTCCTCGGCGGTCTTGAAGCCCGCGTCCGCCTTGGTGATGACCACCAGGCCGGCGTCGATGTAGCCGTCGGAGAAGTTGACGGCCAGCTTGCGCTCTTCAGTGATGCTGATGCCGGACACGCCGATGATGTCGGGGTTGTTCTGCACTTCGGATACGACGGCCGCGAACTGCATGATGGCGGGCTCGGCCTTCTCATAGCCGATCTTCGCCGCGATGGCGTTGATCAGGTCGGCGTCATAGCCGGTGACCACGTCGTTTTCGACATACTCAAAGGGCGGATATTCGGGGTTGGTGGCCCAGTAGAGCACGTCAGCGCTCGCAAAGGCGCACAGGGAGAGCAGCATCGTGGCGACAGCCAGTACAGCAATCAGCTTTTTCATGGGGGAACCTCCTTAAATATTGTAAATAATGGGTATACGTGGGATCGGATGTGAAGCGGGGCCGCTTCGGCCGGCAGGCTACCCGGTTATTTCCCGTTCGCCTTGTCGACGTTCGCCTGCACCTTGATCGGCAGGCCGAAGAGGGTGATGAATCCGTCGGCGTCCTTCTGGTTGTAGTCGGACGCGCCGAAGGTGGCGATGTCCTCGGAGTACAGGCTCCAGTCGCTCCACACGCCGGCCTTGATGATATTGCCCTTGTAGAGCTTCAGCCGGACCTTGCCGGTGACGTGCTCCTGCGTCTTGGTGACGAACGCGCTGAGGGCCTCCCGCAGGGGGGTGAACCACTGGCCGTTGTACACCAGCTCCGCGAAGGTGATGGACAGGCGCTGCTTTTCATGCAGGGTCATCTTGTCCAGGGTCACGCTCTCCAGGTACTGGTGCGCCTTGTAGAGGATCGTGCCGCCGGGGGTCTCATACACGCCGCGGCACTTCATGCCCACCAGGCGGTTTTCGACGATGTCCAGCAGGCCGATGCCGTTCTTCCCGCCCAGCTCGTTGAGCTTCAGGATGATCTCCTTGGCGGACATCTTCACGCCGTCCAGCGCGGTCGGCACGCCCGCTTCAAAATCCAGCTCGATGTAGGTGGGGGCGTCCGGCGCGTCCACCGGCGATACGCCCATCTCGAGGAAGCCGGACTTCTCGTACTGGGGCTCGTTGCCGGTGTTTTCCAGGTCCAGGCCCTCATGGCTCAGGTGCCAGAGGTTCTTGTCCTTGCTGTAGTTGGTCTCGCGGTTGATCTTCAGCGGCACATGATGGGCCTCTGCGTAGTCGATCTCCTCCTCGCGGGACTGGATGGTCCATTCACGCCACGGGGCGATGATCTTCATGTCCGGGGCGAAATGCTTGATCGCCAGCTCGAACCGCACCTGGTCGTTGCCCTT
>CACXEB010000059.1 GCA_902766515.1 uncultured Eubacteriales bacterium | reverse complement strand
CGTGGCCGCCGTTACCCTGGGGGCCACCGAATCCGACATGGATAAAGATTTCCTGGCCAAACTGGACGATACGTTCCTGGCCCAGTTCGTGGGCAAAACGCTGCCCGTGTCCGACATCGACGCCGTTGCCGGCGCCACCGTCAGTAGCAACGCGGTGATCGAAGCGGTGAACGGCTTTGCTCCCGCCGAAGTGCCCGCCGAGGATGCCGCCACCTTTACCGCCGACGCGGAGGGATATGACAGCCCTGTGGCGGTGGAGGCTTCCTTTGATGGCGGCATCATCACCTCCCTCGTGATCGGCGACAAACGTTTCGCCGAAACGGAAGGCTTGGGCTCCAAAGCGCTGGCGCCCGAATTTGCCGCCCAATTCATCGGCAAGGCCATGCCCATAAGCGCGGAAGATATTGACGGCATCACCGGCGCCACCTTTACCACCAATGCCGTGGTAGAGGCGCTGAACAAGGCCTATGAAAAATCGCTGACCGCCGCTCCCGTCGGGGCGGGCGTCGCTGAGTAAACCCGATCCTTTCCCCCGCCCGGCGGCTGAACACCGGGCGTTAAGAAGAAATTGGAGGCGCTGGCATTGCAGAAAAAGACATTCAAGCGAGGGGTGCATCCCCTGCATCACGCGCATGAGGGCAAAGGCCCCACGCGCAATCTGGAAACCCGGGAATACGTTTCGGACAGCGTGACGATCCTCATGAACATGAACATCGGCGCGCCGGCTGCGCCCTGCGTGCAAAAGGGCGATCATGTGCTGATGGGTCAGCTGATCGCGGAAGCGGTCGGGCCGCGCGGCGTGCCGGTGCACGCCTCCGTGAGCGGCACCGTGAAGGATATCGGCATGGTCCAGCAGCTGGGCAAGACGACCTCCCAGTGCATCACCATTGAGAACGATTTCAATGATGAATGGGTCGAACTCAAGGGCCTGGGCAACGTGGAAAACTGCGATCCGTCCCAGATCATCCCGGCCATCCAGGCCGCGGGCATCATCGGCATGGGCGGCGCCGGATTCCCGACGCACTTCAAGCTCCAGGTCCCGCCGGAGAAAAAGGTGGACACCATCATCCTGAACGGCGCGGAATGCGAGACCTACCTGAACGCCGACCACCGGCTGATGCTGGAAGAGCCGGGCCGCGTCGTGGACGGCCTGCGGGCGGCGATGCGCGCGACCGGCGTGGAGCAGGGCTATATCGCCATTGAGGACAACAAGCGGGACGCGATTCAGGCGATGACAGCCGCGGCGAGCGCCCGCAAGGGCGTTCAGGTCGTCGTCCTGAAGGCCAAGTATCCCCAGGGCGCTGAAAAACAGATCATTAAAGCGGTGGTTCACCGCGAGGTGCCTTCCGGCGGCCTGCCGGCCGACGCCGGGTGCATCGTCATGAACGTGGGAACGGCCGCGGCCATCGCGGACGCCGTGATCGACGGCAAGCCGCTCGTGGAGCGGGTGACGACGGTTACGGGCCGCGTGCGCGAGCCGGATAACCTGCGCCTGCGCGTCGGTACCATCTTCCTGGACGCCATCGGCGCGTGCGGCGGCTACACCGTGGACGAGCCGGGCAAGATCATCGCCGGCGGTACCATGACCGGCATCTGTGCGCCGAACGACACCGTGTCCATGACCAAGACCACCAACGGCATCGTGGTGCTGAACCAGCAGGAAGCGACCTCCCTGGACGAATCCAGCTGCATTCGCTGCGGGCGCTGCGTGGAGGTCTGCCCCATGCATCTGGACCCGTACCGCCTCAAGAACCTGTGCGACGCGAACCAGCTCAAGGAAGCGAAGGCGCACCATATCATGGACTGCATCCTCTGCTCCAGCTGCTCGTACATTTGCCCGGCGCGGCGGTGGATCATGTCGTCTATCAAGAACGCGCGCGAACTGATTGCGCAAAGGGGGATTTAAGCAATGGCGCTTCATATTTCAACCGGCCCGCATCTGCGCGCGAAAGCCAATACGCAGCGGCTGATGCTGGACGTCCTGATCGCCCTGCTGCCGGCGACAGCGGCATCCATCTACTTTTTCGGCTACAGGGCTGCGCTGATCATCCTGATCAGCGTAGCGGCGGCCGTCCTCTCCGAATACGCGTGGCAGAAGCTGGCGCACAAGCCCCTGCGCATCGATGACCTGTCCGCGGCGGTCACAGGGCTTCTGCTGGGCCTGAACCTGCCGGCCAACGTGCCGCTGTGGATCCCGCTGATCGGCAGCG
>CACXEB010000058.1 GCA_902766515.1 uncultured Eubacteriales bacterium | reverse complement strand
GCCCGACAGGAAACGCCGTGAGGGGGTCACGCAGGGGGGACGCCAGTCCCCCCTACGCAGCTGCGCGTCAGCGCAAACATTTTTTTGAAGACTTCCGGCGGCATCATCGACTGGTAGAGGAGGGTGTAAATGCGCTGCGTCTCCGCCCGGGGGAGCAGCCCCCGGCCCACCGGCAGAGCCAGGATGCGGTAATCCACATGCCAGACGTTGGCGGTGACCCCGGTTTCGATCAGGCCGTTGCGCAGGTAGAAGCGCAGGCGGCGCTCCCGGAGGGCGCGCTCCGCCGGGCTGTCCGCCGCATCGGGATCGTCCACCTCAAGCAGTACGCAGTCGTAGGCCTGCAGCGGCCCGGCCATCAGCGCCCGGATAAAGCGGCTGCCGACGCCGGTATCGCGCAGGTCGGCGCGCACGGCGTAGTAATCGAAAAGGGCGTGCGGCGCCCGGATGACGAAGAAGGCATAGGCCAGGATCTCGCCGCCTCGCACCGCGCCGTAACAGGCATATCCACCCCGGGCGATCGCGCCTTCGATCACGCCGAGTGATTTCACTTCGTCCGGCGGAAAGTCGGCTGTCAGCCGCTCGCCGTACAGCCGCCGCACCTCGTCGGAGGTCAGCGGCCGGATGTCAAAGCTGGTGGTCATGAGTTTCTTCCATCTTTCTGAAAGGATCCTTCCATGGCTTTTCCGCGGGTGACAGGAATACCGTTTCCTATTTTAACAGAAAAGGAGCGCTTTCACAAGGGACGGCCGCTTGACAATCGTGTCCGGACTGCTTATTATAACAGTGGATTCGCGCCGGATGGGAGCTGTCTTGGATGAAGACGCCCCTTCCGCCTTTCCAGGCTCCGGCGGAAGGAACGCAGGATCCGGGAAGGCGCACCGGAGGAGATGACCGCCTGGAGACAGGACCGGGGCGGCCGGATTCCCGCTGATCCGGAATGGATCCGTTACATGGAAGACCAGCTGATCGCCGTGCGGGCAGACCGCACGGAAGCTGACGGGCAGGAGATGGACGAGGCCGTCGATCTACTCACCGGGGCGGATCGGCGCAACGGATGAAAGGTAAGCAGATCCGTGGCAAGAACAGATTCGGACATGACCACCGGCAGCATCTGGCGGCACCTGATCTCGTTTTCGATCCCGATGGCCGTCGGATTGCTGTTCCAGCAGCTGTACAATACGGTGGATACCTATGTGGTAGGGCAGTTTGTCGGCAAGACCGCGCAGGCGGCGGTCGGCTCCACCGGCTCGATCATCAATACCATCGTGGGCTTCTGCGCCGGCCTGGCGACCGGCGCGTCCGTCATCATCTCCCAGCGCTACGGCGCGCATGACCGAGAAGGCCTGAGCCGCGCCGTCCACACGACGGTGGCGCTGACCTTCCTCATCAGCGTCGTGTCGATGGGCGTGGGACTGCTGATCATCGATCCGATGCTGCGGTTCATGAAGACGCCGGAGAGCGTGATGGGTGAAGCGCGGCTGTACCTGCAGATCTACTTTTCCGGCGTGGCGGGCGTGCTGTTCTACAACATGGGCGGCGGCATCCTGCGGGCGGTAGGGGACAGCAGGCGGCCCCTGGTGTTCCTGATCGTTTCCGCGGTGCTCAATACGATCCTGGATCTGGTGTTCGTACGGGCCTTCGGCATGGGCGTGGACGGCGTCGCCTACGCCACCATCATTGCCCAGGCGGTCTCGGCCGCGCTGATCCTGTGGACGCTCAGCCGGGAGCACAGCGATTACGGCATCCGCTGGCGAAAGCTGCGCATGGACGGCAAGTCCCTGTCAGCCATCCTCCGGGTGGGCCTGCCGTCGAGCATCCAGTCGGCCATTACGGCTTTTTCCAACGTCTTCGTCCAGTCCTACATCAACGACTTCGGCGACGCATGCATGGCCGGCTACGGCATCTACAACAAGCTGGACGCGTTCGTACTGGTGCCGGTGCAGTCCATCGCGATGTCGTCCACGACCTGCGTGGGCCAGAACTGGGGGGCGCGGGACAGCGCGCGCGCCCGGGAGAGCGTCAGCGTCGCGCTGCGCATCAGCCTGATCTGCACCGCCGTCCTGGGCATTGTCGTGCTGGTCCTGTCGCGGGAGCTGCTCGGCTTCTTCTCCCCGGAGGAGGACGTGGTGGATTTCGGTAGCCGGTTCCTCCGGATCGTCACGCCGTTCTACCTGGTGCTCTGCTTCAACCAGATTCTCTCCGGCGCGCTGCGCGGCACGGGCGACGCGACGGTGCCGACGCTCATCATGCTGGCGTCGTTCGTCGCGTTCCGGCAGATCTACCTGCTGGTGACCAAATGGCTGGGGATGGGCTTCGTGTCCGTGGCACTGGCCTATCCGATGGGCTGGGTGCTCTGCTCGACGCTGCTGATCATCCGCTATATGCGCAGTCCGCTGCGGCGCGGCGTGACGCCGGCCTGATGACATCCAGTTTTCGCTTCAACCGATTTTGAAAGGATTTTCAGTCAATATCATGCAAACAGAAGAAACAGGAATCGAAACAACGCAAACGAACGCCCCCCAGGAGGAGCAGGCGCCTGCCCGGCCCCGCCGGCCGCGCAAGGCGGCGATCCCCGAGGGTTTCCAGGGCATGGACATCTCCGACGACGTGCTGCGCGCCATCGGCCGTATGGGCTTCCAGGAGCCAACGGAGATCCAGAAAAAGACGATCCCGCTGATGATGAACGGCAGCGATATCATCGGCATCGCGCCGACCGGCACGGGCAAGACCCTGGCCTTCGGCATCCCGATGCTCGAATACATGGACATGAAAGCGCCCGACGTGCAGGAGCTGGTCCTGGCGCCCACGCGCGAGCTGGCGATGCAGATCGGCGAGGAGCTGCAGAAGCTGGCATACTACATCAAGGGCATCCGCATTGCCGTGCTGTACGGCGGCCAGCCCATCCGCCGCCAGCTGGAGCAGCTGGGCAAGCATCCCCAGATCGTCGTGGCGACGCCCGGGCGCATGCTGGACCACCTGGAGCGGGGCAACCTGCGGGTGGACGGCGTGCACACGCTGGTGCTGGACGAGGCGGACGAAATGCTCAATATGGGCTTCGTCAAGGACGTGTGCAGGATTATCGACCAGACGCCGCAGAACCGGCAGTTCGTCATGTTCTCCGCGACCACCAGCCAGGACGTCATGACCATCTCCTGGAAATACCAGTACGAGCCGGTGCAGGTGACGGTTGAAGCGGTCGAGGAAAACAAGCCGCAGATCGCCCAGTACGTGATCCCGGCGGAGCGGAAGGAAAAGCAGGAGCGCCTGATCTACCTCCTGGACGCCGACGTGTACGGCCGGGTGATGATCTTCACCGATACCAAGCTGATGGCGCACCGGGTCAACGCCGCGCTGCAGAAGAGCGGCTTTGATTCGGAGGAGCTGCACGGCGACATCCCCCAGAAAAAGCGCAGCGAGATCATGCGGCGTTTCAAGCAGGGCAAGTTCCCCATTCTCGTGTGCACGGACGTGGCCGCCCGCGGCATCGACGTGGACGACGTGGAAGCGGTCATCAACTATGATTTGCCGAACGAGAATGAGTACTACCTGCACCGGATCGGCCGCACGGGCCGCGCGAAAAAGCATGGCGTCGCCCTGACGCTGATGACCTATTCCGAGTCCGTCCGCATGGACGCCATCCTCAAGTACATGAAGACCGAGCCGACCCCGCTCCATTTCGACGAGGCGGGCATCCTCCGCCGCGAGGACGGCAGCGCATTCTTCGAAAACATATAACGGGATATAAAAAGGCTGTTGAGGTGATTCTGCCTCAACAGCCTTTTTTGTCGGGAGCCGCGGCTCCCGGGGGAGTGCGGTGGATTATTCAGCCAGCCACTCGTCCGCCTTCGCGGCGCTCATGCGCTTGATGCTCTCCTCGGCGTACGGGGACTCGGCGCCGCCGTTGCCGTACAGGAAGAACTTGCCGTCGGGCGTCTTGAACAGGCACTCTTCGTAGCCCGCTGCGTCACCGAACGCGCCTACTGTCTTCTTTTTAATGAATTCGGCGGTGTCCGTATCATACTCCACCTTGCAGATGATCTTCTTCATGACATAAACCTCACTTTTTTATCGGCGCCGTATGATGGCGGCGCTCATAAAATGTCGTGTGTCTGACGACACAACGGGCATTTTAACATAATAGAATTGAAATTGCAACAGTTTTCTTATTTTTTCGGCTGGCGGTACTCCTCTGGGACGACCCAGGGATCGCGCTTGGGCGGCGCGGCGGCCGGTTTCTGGGGCGCCGGGGCGGGCCTGGGCGCCGATGCGGGGGCGGGTTTTGCCGCGGGAGCGGGCTTCGGCGCCGCAGGCGCTGCGGCCGCGGGCTTGCGGTCCTGCTCGGCGGGCTTGCGATCCTGCTC
>CACXEB010000057.1 GCA_902766515.1 uncultured Eubacteriales bacterium | reverse complement strand
CCGGCCCCTACAAGGATGACTATGTGTATCTGCCCATCCTTGCCGGCCCCGACGGCACCTACAATGTGACGCTGCGCACCGGCGGCGCCACCAACGCGGGCCAGCTCTCCATCACCAAGGAGTGCAAGGATCCCGCCAAGCTGCTCTCCTTCTATGACCTGTGGTATCAGGGCGACATCGTGATGCAGCTCCAGTACGGCCCCATCGGCGTGTATTTCACCGAGCAGGACGAGAAGGGCATGTGGAAGTCGATCACCACGGAGGAAGCCCAGGCGAAGTACGGCAAGTCCGCCGGCGAGCTGAAGGCCCAGAACGAGGTGGCCGGTCCGAAGCTGATCCTCTCCCAGTACTACAACGAGTACTTCTACATGGAAGACCGCGCCATGGAGCGCCTGGCTGATACGTATGACTATTTCTTCAACTTCGTGAAGGACTTCAGCTTCTATCCCCAGGACTGCGTGTTCACCGAGACAGAGCTGGACGACATCGACTTCTACCGCGCCGACTTTGAGCGCGCCGTGGCCGAAAACGAAGCCAAGTGGCTGAAGGAAGGCGGCCCCTCCGACGCGGAATGGGAAGCCTACAAATCCTTCCTGAACCGCTGCGGCATGAGCGACCTGCTGGATATCTACCAGACGGTGTACGACCGTTACACGGCGGCCAAGTAATCATTCTGTTCACAGCCGGGAGCCGGACGACCGGCTCCCGGTTTCACAATGCATATGGCGCGGGAGGATCCCATGAGCAAAAATCCAACGCCCCTGGAAAGGGTCAGGGAATACGAACGGGAACAGGCGATGAAGCTGTCCGCCGCCGGGCGGCCGCTCTTTCATCTGACGCCGCTGGTCGGCTGGATGAACGATCCGAATGGGTTTTGTTACTACAAAGGGCAGTACCACCTGTTTTACCAGTACCATCCGTTCTCCAGGCAGTGGGGGCCGATGCACTGGGGGCACGCCGTCAGCGGCGACCTGCTGCACTGGACCTATATGCCCTGCGCCCTGGCGCCTGATACGGCGGCGGACGCGGGCGGCTGCTTCTCCGGCAGCGCCGTGGAAATGCCGGACGGCCGGCTGATGCTGGTGTATACCGGCGTGCAGCCCGCGGGCACCTTCAGGCAGGAAACCCAGGCGCAATGCGTCGCCATCGGGGACGGCAAGGATTTTGAAAAGGCCGTGCTCAATCCCGTGGTCCGCCACGCGCACCTGCCGGAAGGGTACAGCGCGTTTGATTTCCGCGACCCGAAAGTATGGCGGTCGGGGGAGGGGTACCGCATGGCCGTGGCCAACCGCCATGCGGAAAAACAGGGCGCCGTCCTGCTGATGGAAAGCCCGGACGGCCTGGACTGGCGCTTCGTGACGGAGCTGGACGCCAGCCGCGGGGAATATGGGCGGATGTGGGAATGCCCGGACTTCTTTCCGCTGGACGGCCGGCAGGTGCTGATCGTCAGCCCGCAGGAAATGCACGCGCGGGAGGAATTCCACGCCGGCTACGGCACGGTCTGTATCCTGGGCAGCTGGGATGAAAAGGACTGCCGCTTCGAGCGGACGGATATCCAGCCGGTGGATTACGGCCTGAACTTCTATGCGCCGCAGACGGCGCTCGCGCCGGATGGGCGGCGGATCATGATCGGCTGGATGGACAACTGGGAAACCTGCAAGGAAGCCCCGCGGCGCCATCCCTGGTACGCCCAGATGAGCGCGCCCCGCGAGGTCTTCATGAGGCGGGGCAGGCTCTGCCAGCGGCCCGTCCGGGAAATCGAAACCCTGTGGCAGGATACCGTCCTTCATGATGGGGTGACCGTCAGCGAAGAGACCGTTCTGCCCGGCGTGCAGGGACGTCTGATGGACATGACGGTGACCCTGCGCCCCGCAGGATCCTCCTGCCGCCGCTTTATCCTTCATGTGGCCAGGAACGCGGAGCATTATATTGAGATCCGCTGCGACCTGGCGCGGGGCGAACTGGTGTTCGACCGCAGCCGGGGCGGATCGCACAGGGACATCGCCCACACGCACCATGTGACCGCGGAGGTGGAGAACGGCGAGCTGACCCTGCGCCTGCTGATGGACAGGGAAAGCGTCGAGCTGTTCATCAACGGCGGGGAACGGGTGGTCACCTCGCTGATCCCCACGCCGATGGAGGCTGACCAGATCACCTTCGCCGCGGACGCGCCGGTCACGCTGTCGGTGGAAGCACATCATTTGATGTAATACCGCTTTCCGTCATCTCCATATTCATGCCGGGAGGGAAAACCATGAAGAAACAGCTGCTGCTTATCCTGCTTGTTCTTGGAGGACTCATGGCCGCTGCGCTGGCGGAGGCAGGGCCGGATGATACGGCGCTGCTGCACCTTGGCTTTGATGAGGGGCAGGGCGCCGTGGTCCGGGACCTGAGCGGCCATCTCAGGGACGCGGACATCCAATACCAGTACCTGGCGCCTGCGTACATCGACCCGATGGATCCTGAGTGGCGCACGGTCGGCGTGACGGGCGGATCGCTGCTGTTCGACGGCTGTTCCACCAGCATCGCTTACGCGCCGGAGGAAATCTGCGTTTCCGGCGGCGCGCTGACCGTCAGCGTCTGGGTAGCGCCCCGCGCCTTCGAATGGGACGATCCCAACGGGGAATTCAGCGGGAACGCCCACCTGACCGCCATCGCGGGCCAGTACTACAAGGGAGCCAACCAGGGCTTCCTGCTGGGTTACCAGCGCTTTGGCCGGCTGTGCTTCGAGGTCGGCACGGACGAAGACTGGTTCACCCTGTGGGCCGACGACGAGCGCCTGGCCCGGAACGAATGGAACCATGTAGCGGCGGTGTTCGATGGAGAGGACGGCTTCATGACGCTGTACCTGAACGGCGCTGAAGCGTCCAGGATGCGGATCTTTCCGGATTCCGCCATCGCGCCCGCCGTCAACGAGCGCCTGCTCATCGGCAAAAACGCGTATGGCGAGCAGATCCCGGCGGGCTATTACCAGATGTTTGCCGGGCTGATGGACGAGCTGCAGCTGTTTGATGCGGCGCTTTCCCCGGAGGAGATTGCGGCGCTGGCCGACAGGGACGCGGCTCCCATTCCGTATGAGGCGATCGCCCTTGAAAACATCCTGACGGGCGATCCGTACAAGACCCAGTATCACGGCGGCCCTTACCAGCACTGGATGAACGAGCCCCATGCCCCCGTGTACTGCAACGGCGTCTACCACCTGTTCTTCCAGAGCAACGCCATCGGCACCTACTGGCGCAACATCTGCTGGGGCCACCTGGTGAGCGAGGATACCGTCCATTGGCGGCCCATCCGGGACGCGATCGTTCCCACCGAAAACTCTGTCGTTCCGGACGGCGTGTGGTCGGGCGGGGCGGCGCTGGACAAAAACGGCGTGCCGATCCTGTTCTTTACGGCGGGCAACGACAGCTTCCGCGCGGACGGCCTGATCTCCAACCAGAACATCGGGGCCGCTTATCCGGCCGACCTGAGCGATCCGGAGCTGACCGAATGGGTGATCTGCCCCGAACTGGCCATTGCCCAGCAGCCCGGACAGGGCAGGCCGGGCGAATTCCGCGATCCCCACATCTGGAAGGAAGGGGACCAATGGTACATGCTGGTCTGCTCCGGCAGCGAAACGTCGACCGGCGGCACCGCGCTCCTGTACGTGACGGACACGCTGGAGGTGAAAGCGGACGGGACCGTTGACATGGACTGGCGGTACAAGGGCCCCGTCTATGAAATGGAAAACCAGGCGGTCACCTACGGCACCAGCTGGGAGCTGCCCATCCTCCTGCCGCTGACCGACCGGGCAGGGACCCTGACCCGGTATGCCTTCTTCATTTCTCCGGCGCCCGCCAGCATCGCAGACAACAAGGTCTATTATTTCCTCGGCGATTTTGACAGGGGGACCGGAAAGTTCACGCCGGATGAAGCGTTCGGCGGGCTGCCCCGGATGCTGGACTACGGAAACAACGTGTTCACCGGCCCGAGCGTGATGGTCGATCCGGTCACCGGACGGGTATGCGTCTTCAGCATCATGCAGGATCAGCGCACCGGCCCGGAGGAAGCTGCGGCCGGCTGGGCGCACTGCGTGGGCCTGACCCGGAACCTGTACCTGAACGACGACGGCACCGATGTGTGTGTCGCCCCCGATCCCCGGCTGTACGGCCTGCTGGACCGGGAACTCCTGGCGATGGAAAACGTGACCCTGGACGAGGCCAACGCCGCGCTGGCCGCCATCGACGGTGACATGCTCTATATCAAAGCGGTGCTTGCGCCCCGGGACCAGCTGAATTTCGGCCTGGTCTGCAAGGCGCAGGGCCGCCGGAACCAGACGGTTTTCACGTATTACACCGCCAGGGAAACCTTGGACGGCTATACCAGCAACCGGGCCAAGGGCGCTCCCGTGTCCGTGGTGGAAGGACCGGTACCGCTCAGGGACGGCGCCCTCACGATGGAGATCTTCATCGACCGGTCCCTGGTGGAGGGATTCTTCAACGGGGACAAGTCGATCAGCATCCGTTCCTACGCGCCGCCGGACGCCCGGCTGATCAGTCTGTTCGCGGACGGCGGGCTGGACGTGCTTTCGCTCCGGGTCTGCACCGTATCATCCATCTATCCGTAACCATGGGGCCCCTGTTGAACGGGCGGCCGCTGAGCGAGGGGGGATCGCCGGAAACAAACGATGTCATGCCCGCAGCCTGCAGTTCCCGTCACACTTCAGCCAATCTGTTTCCCAAACGAAAGGAGTCAACACCATGAAAAAACTGATTTCCGTCATGCTGACCGCTGCCCTGCTGTGCTGCCTGACCGCCGCAACTGCCGAGAACGAAATCCCCTTCCAGGTGGAGAACGGCGGCTTTGAAACCGGCGATTTCACCGGCTGGACCCTGCCGGAAGGCTGGCCCGTGGATGACCAGGGCAACCCCCTGGGCCTCAGCTCCGACAAGACCTACTGGGCGGAAGAAATGCCCTACAACCAGGAAGGCGAGTACCACCTGGACGGCTGGGCGACCACCATTCCCGAGCCCGAACCCTGGCACATCACTTCCTCCCACTTCATCCTGGGCGGCGTTGGGTATATCACCGTACGCATGGGCGGCCGTACTGCCGCTGTCAAGGTCTTCAAAGCCGACGGCACCCAGATCGGCCTCTTCCGCAACCGTCACTTCAAGGATTCCGGCTTCCCCAGCGTGAAGAAGGGCGTGGGCGGTTCCTGGGCGGACATGGCCACCTTTATTATCGACCTGCACGAGTACATCGGCGAAGAACTGTATCTGGAGCTGTGGGACGAGGAAAGCCCGGGCTCCTGGGCGGTGGCTTTCTTTGACAACATCGTCACATTGTACGACGAGATCCCGGATTACAAGACCATGTCCGACACGGTGAAGGACGGCAATTCCAAGGAAATGGTCGAGATCCCCTGGCAGCGGACGCTGAACGTGTACTATTGATAAACCCCGCTTCGGGGCAGGGGGAAACGCCCTGTCCCAATAACAAGGCCCGGGAGCCGGTTTGGCTCCCGGGCCTTTGCATGCCCGTTACAAAAGGACGCTTTCGCCCGGGGCGATCAAACGCGCCTCGCCCTTCTCGCTGAACCACAGCCTTGAGGCGGTGGGGTTGTAAACGCGCTTTCCGTCGGCGGAAAACTCCAGGTGGCCGAAGTCCCTCACATAGTCGCACAGCTGGATATT
>CACXEB010000056.1 GCA_902766515.1 uncultured Eubacteriales bacterium | reverse complement strand
TATTTCTTCGCCTTGCCGAAGCCGGCCAGGTCGGTCTTGCGGGCGAGCTTCACGGTGTAGCCCTTCTTGTTGAACTGGGCCGAGGTGTTGCCCCGCAGCTTGACAAAGTCCAGTTCCCCGTCGTAGGCCACTGTCCCGTCCGGGTTGAGCATTTTGAAATCCCCGGCCTCCCGGTAGGTCTTGGTCCGGTCGATCTTCTTCATGCTGCCGGACGCGGAGCCCACGAACACCGCGGCGATGGCGGAGCCCCGCATGACCTGCACCGTGTAGGTTTTTTTGCCGAGTTTGACTTTGAGCGCCTCCCCGGGCGTGACGCCCGTGAGCCGGCCGCCGTTTTCAATGACCTGGCCGTTGACCGCCGCTTCCATACCGCCGGACGTCCACAGCCGCAGCGCTTCCATGTCCGCCGCCCCGGGCAGGAACAGGTAATACTTGCTGCCCACCTTGCTCATGGCCACGGCGTCCCGGGGCAGGCCCGCGGCCGGATCCGCCTCGGAACAGGAGACGTACAGCAGGTCCGCCGCCAGCGCGGCCGCCGGCACGGCCAGGCACGCCGCCAGGATCAGCGTCAGAATCAGCTTGTGCCGCATCGATGTTTCTTCTCCGTTACTGGTTGTTTTCGAGCGCCTGGCCGAAGTAGAACGCTTTCTGCTCCTTATCCAGCCTGAAATAGTCGCTCAGGTAATTGATCACGTACTTGTAGCGCGCGCGGACGCACTTCTTGAAGGCGTTGGCCTCATATTTCCAGGAATCGACGGACCGCGGGCTGCTCTTGGGCCAGCGGGCGATCTGCTCCGCCATCAGGGGCTCCAGAATGCCGACCCACTCGTCGATCTGGCTGATCAGGTCGTCCTTCACGTATTTCTCGGTCAGGAGGGTGGAGCAGATGGTCAGGAATTTCTCCTTCATCAGGGGATTCTTGATCAGGGTGATGAACGGTTCGTGGTAGAACAGCTTGTTTTTGGCGCTGGCGGCCTTCAGGAAATAGCCGAAAGGCGTCCGCTTGGTGTTCTGCATGGCCGCGTCCAGGTCATACAGGACATATTTCCATTTGCCGCCGGGGAACTTGTAGAAGCGCTGGTTGCCGATGTCGCCGTTGCCCAGGATCACCTGGAAGGCGACCATCGTGAAGTAGTTGTCCACGTCGAAGCGCTCCAGCACGTAGTTCAGGTGCTCCTCCTGCCTCAGGTCGTAGCGCTTCATGTAGCGGATCAGGGCGTTCCACTCGTCAATGCTGCCGCGGCTCACCTCGCCCCGGCCCTTGATGATGGTCACATCGTGGATGGTCTGCTTGTCGGTGATGCCCTCGAAGGCCGCCAGCGAGTCCTTGTTGATGCGCTCGCGGAGGTTGTACTGGCCCCAGTACTGGCCGTTCAGGTAGACGACGCAGGTCACGCTCTCCTGGTAAAACAGGCCCGTGCCATTGGCCAGCCGCGTCAGCATGGCGTCCTTGAAGCGGGTCTTGTAGCTCTCCGTCCCGCCGGCGCGCAGGGTGACCGCCTGGTACTCGGTATAGCCCTCCCGGTTGGGGAAGGGATTGAATTCGAAGGATCCATTGCCCAGCGCGCCGCGCGCGAACAGGGAGATGGCCTTCTGCGCGTAAACGCGGGACGTGGCGCCCGTGATGCGGAAGGTCGCCTGCTGGTTGATCTCCTGGACGTGCTGCGGGTTGTAGTATTCCACGTTGATGGGATATTCCCAGTCGCGGTAGTAGTTCGCCACCTTGCCGCTGCCGGGCACCATCAGGCCGGTCTTTTCATCGAACAGGTACTTGCGGTCCGTCACCAGGCTGACCACCGGCACATCCCGGCGGACGCCCACGAAATAGGTCTGGGTCATCGTCTCGCTGGGCAGCTTGCCCTCGGCGAAGGCGCGGACCCGCAGGGTGGTGACACCGCTGCCCAGGCCGGAAAACGTCTCGAACAGGGGGGATTTATCCGTGGGCTCCGTGCCGTCCAGGGTATAGCGCACCTGCGCGCCCGGCTCCGTGGACGCCGAAAGCGCCGGGGCCGCGTCGTAGAAGCCGCCGCTGACATTCATGTCCGCCCGGCGGGTGCGCTCGTCATACCCCACCGCGGCGTTGGCCTTGCCGCGGGACGTTTCGGCCAGGTACTGCCAGACGTCCCCGTTGTCCACGCGGCCGTAGCTGATGTTGCCATACTGGGCACCGAGGGTCACCTGGTCCGCCACAGCGCCGTCCGCGTCCCTGAGCGTGAGGGTACCGCCCTTGCGGGACACGTCGATCGGCGCGTACAGGGCGGTCTTGGACGGCTCCACCTTGTCCAGGCCGGTCAGGAAGATCACCAGGTAACCGTTCTTATCCACCTTCCAGCCCGACGGGATGACATAGGTCTGGACCGCGTCCTTCCGCTCGTAGGAAAGCGTCCAGCCCTTCAGGCTCTGGTTGCCGGTGCCGTCGTGGTACAGTTCCACCCACTCGTACGCCTTGCCGCCTTCAAACACGGCGGAGGCCAGGACCACCTCGTTCAGCTGCACCGCTTCCGCAGGCGCCGCGCTGAGCAGCGCCGCCAGCATCACCAGCAGGACCGCGGGGAGACTTTTCAGGAATGCTCTCACGTGACAGACTCCTTTGATTGATTTATAATAGAAACCGGCTGAGGAGAGCCTCCCCAGCCAGAAAAAACGCAGGATGCTAACGCTTTTCAGCTTCAGACCGCCGCGCGCCTTGTCCCTCCCCCGCCCGGCGGGCGCGGAAGCGTCAAAGCGGACCGGACGCCGCTTGCCCAGGTCGACCCGGCTGTCCGTCAGGATGCTTTCTAACGCCTGGGAGAAGCGTATTATTCCTCTTCGTCGAGCAGCTTGGTCAGCTTTTCGAACAGGATGTCCACGAGCGCGTCATCGTCCATGGATACATAGATGTCCTCGCCGTTTTCGTCCTGCTCGATCTTCATGAAGATGACGTAGCCGTTCTCGTCGTCGGCCTCTTCCTCGTCCTCGATCGGCATCAGGGCAATATACAGCTCGCCCTCGTGGTCGATCGTGGTGATATACTCAAATTTCGTGGTCGCGCCATCCTCATCCGTCAGTTCCAGCACATCGGGGATCTCGGCGTTCTCCATCTCATCGTCCTCCGCGCCGGTCTCCGGCATATTCAGTTCTTCATCGTTCGGCATAGGGGCTGCCTCCTTCTCATTCGATTTCAGGTCAAGCCAGGCCTGCAAAATCAGTGCAGCGGCGACCTTGTCCACGGTATTCTTCCGGTCCTCGCGCCGCATGCCGCCCTCGATCAGGGAGCGCTGGGCGCTGACGGTGGTCAGGCGTTCGTCCATCCATTCGATGGCCACGCCCTGGTCCGCAAGCACCTGCATGAAGCGCCGGATCTTTTCAGCCTGGAAGCCGATGCTGCCGTCCATATTGCGCGGCAGGCCGCAGACCAGCAGGTCCGCGCCATGCGCCGCCATCAGGCGCAGGATCTCCCTGCTGTCCGGTCCCCAGCCCACCGACTGGATGACGCACAGCGGCGACGCGAGCGTCCGGCTTTCGTCGCTCAGGGCGACGCCGATGCGCTTATCGCCGACATCCAGACCCAGTACCCGGCTCACGGCGTCGGGAAATGGCCGTGGATATAATAGCGCACCAGCTCCTCCAGGATCTCGTCCCGGTCGAGCCGGCAGATCATGCTGCGCGCGTTATTATAACTGGTAATATAGGTCGGATCACCGGTCAGAATGAATCCCACCAGCTGGGTGACCGGATCATATCCCTTGGCCTGCAGAGCACTGTAGACGTGCGCGAGGATCAGGGACGCCGTTTCCTGCCCTTCGGAAAACCGTATAAACTTGGTCGTACCGTTCAGCTCAGACACAGGCGTTCATCTCCTTTCAAGTCTGCTAACAGTATACAACGATTTTTCCAACCCTGCAAGCAAAAAATGAAAAAACCGGGCGTTGCCAAACCGAACGGATTATGGTATAGTACCCGGTGTTTATTGAGCATGTTTGCCCGGGGGACGTCGGATCACGCGGCGGTCCCGCCACAAACCTCTGCCGTCCGCGCGGCCCCGGCCGCGCACGGCGGGGGTTATCTTTTTTTCCGGAAGGAGGCGTTCAGATGGCAGCGGTCATCCGGTCGGAGGGACTCGGCAAAATCTACACACGCTACCGCAAAATGGAGGGGCACCTCCTGCGCCGGCAGCGGGAGGAGATCGCGGCGCTGACGGACGCCACCTTTGAGACGGCGCCCGGCGAAGCCATCGGACTGCTCGGTCCCAACGGCGCGGGAAAGTCCACGATGGTCAAGCTGCTGTGCGGCATCCTGACGCCCACCTCGGGCCGCTGCACGGTCAACGGCCTGGTCCCCTGGCAGGAGCGGAAGGCCTGCGCCCGCACCATCGGCGCGGTCTTCGGCCAGCGCACCCAGCTGTGGTGGGACGTGCCGATCCGCGATTCCTACACGCTGCTCAGGGATATCTACGCCCTGCCGCGGTCCGTCTGGCAGGACCGGCTGGACGAGGCCTGCGCCGCGCTGGAGCTGGACGGCCTGCTGGACACGCCGCTCCGCCAGCTGTCCCTGGGACAGCGCATGCGGGCGGAGCTGTGCGGATCCCTGCTGCATTCGCCCGGGCTCCTGTTTCTGGACGAGCCGACGATCGGCCTGGACGCGGTCAGCAAGCTCCGGCTCCGGGAATTCCTCGCCCGCGAAAACCGGGACCGCGGCACCGCGCTGCTGCTGACGACCCACGACATGGCGGACGTGCAGGCGCTCTGCGCCCGCGTGCTGGTGCTGGGCCATGGCCACATCCTGTACGACGGTCCCTTCACCGCCCTGCTGGAGCGCTACCGCCGCACCGCCGCCGTGCGCTGCGTGTTCGGCGCGGAGCCGGAGTTCCGCCCGCTGCCCGGGGACGTGCGCAGCGAGCGGGACGGGGAGGGCTGGCTGTTCAGCTATCCCGCCCACGGCCACACGCTGGCGGACCTGATGCCGCTGCTGATGCGGCTCGCGCCGCTGACCGCGTTCACGCCCGTAGAGCCCTCCGTGGATGAGATGATCGCCGACATGTACCGGGAGATGAAGCTGTCATGAACCGTTTCAGGCCTTACCTGTCCGCCTTTCGCCTCCGCGCGCGGCTTGAGACGCAGTACAGGCTTGCCGCCGTGTCCGGCGTCGTCACCCAGGCGTTTTTCGGCCTGGTGCTCGTCTTTCTGTATACCGCGCTGTACGCGGGCAGCGATCCCCGGGCGCTCCGGGACACCGTCAGCTATGTCTGGCTGCAGCAGGCGTTTTTCCGCGCGCTGCTCGCGACGGACGGCGAGCTGAGGGACCAGGTGCTGACCGGCGGCCTCGCCTATACACTGATCCGGCCGGTGGACCAGCACCTCTGGTGGACTTCCCGCGCCCTCGCCCAGAAAACCATCGGCGTCGTCATGCGGCTGGTCCCCATGGCGGCGCTGCAGCTCGTGCTCCCGCCGGCGCTGCGGCTGAGCCCGCCGGAAAGCCCGCTGGCCTTCGCGCAGTTCCTGTGCAGCCTGGCGGTCGGGTTCGCGGTGATCTCCCAGATCGGGATGATCGTGGAAGCCGTGGTCCTGCGCACCCTGGACAGCCGCGGCGCGGCGGCGATGCTGAACCTGGTGATGATGGTGCTGTGCGGCAACATCATCCCGCTCACCCTGTTCCCGGACGCGGTGCAGGGCCTGATCCGCTGGCAGCCCTTCGCCCAGGCGCTGGACACCCCGATCCGCATGTACACCGCCGGACAGGCCTGGCCGGACTTCTTCCTGAACCTCGGCGTCCAGGCCGGCTGGGCGGCGGTCCTGTGGCTGGCCGCGCGCGGCCTGTGGCGCAGGAACCTCCGCCGGATCATCATCCAGGGGGGCTGAGCCATGCGCTACGTGATCGACGCCATCCGCATCAACCTCCGCGCGGCGATGCAGTACCGCGCTTCCTTCCTGCTGCAGACGCTTTCCCAGCTGATCATGACCGCGGGCGACCTGCTGGCCGTCCTGGTGCTGATGGACCGCTTCGGCCATATCGGCCGGTGGTCGCCGCCGGAGATCCTGCTGTTTTTCGGCGCGATGCAGTGGACCTTCGCGCTGACGGAGATCCTCGACCGCGGGCTGTGCACCTTCTCGACGGAGGTGCGGCGGGGCACCTTTGACGCCATGCTGGTGCGCCCCCGGTCCCCGCTCAAGCAGGTCATCCTGTCAAGGCTGGACCCGCGGCGGATCGGCACCATGCTGGTCGGCCTGGCCGCCGTCCTCCTCGCCACCCGGACCCTCGGGCTCACCTGGACCTGGGACCGGGTGCTGCTGCTCCTGTGGTCCTCCCTGGGCACCGTGGCCCTGCTGATGGGCCTGTTTCTGGTGGAGGCCAGCGTGACCTTTTTCACCGTCCAGGGCCTCGAGGCGGTCAACGTGCTCACCTACGGCGGGCGTCAGACCTGCCAGTATCCCGTGGACGTCTTCCCCGGCCCGATCCGGCTGCTCTTCCTGTACGTCGCGCCGATCGCGCTCACGCTGCACCTGCCGCTGGGCGCCATCCTGGGGAAGCCCGTCCTGCCCTGGCCCGCCTGGGCCGTCTGGGTCAGCCCCTGCGCCGGCTTCGCGTTTTTCGGCCTGGTCACCCTGCTGTGGCGGCTGGGGGTGCGCCGCTATCAGTCCGCCGGCAGCTGATGGGTCATCTCCTCCGGATGGAATACCTCGTCAAACCGCTCCGGCGTCAGGTACCCCAGCCGCACGCAGGCCTCCTTCAGCGAGATGCCCTCACGGTAGGCCAGTTGCGCCGTCCGGGCCGCGTGCTCATAGCCGATTACGGGATTCAGCGCCGTCACCAGCATCAGGCTGCGGTGCAGGTTATCCGCCATTTTCTCCCGGTCCGCCCGGATGCCCGCGGCGCAC
>CACXEB010000055.1 GCA_902766515.1 uncultured Eubacteriales bacterium | reverse complement strand
GCGGAGAGAGAGGGATTCGAACCCCCGGTGCCTTGCAGCATCACCAGTTTTCAAGACTGGCGCCTTAAACCTCTCGGCCATCTCTCCGTGTCTGGAGGTTTGCTCAGCACTTGGTTATCCTATCATACTTTCTGCCGGATGTCAACCATTTTTCTCATATCATTGACAATCCCCGGCAAAGCGGATAAAATAGAATCGCAGCCTCAGGGCTGTAAGTACGGTAAAAACGGAGGAATGTCTTATGTCCATGACATACAGGATGAAAGTGGCCGGGCTGGAGCGCGACCTGCCGATCTGCCGGGTGAACGATGACCTGTACATCGGCGCCTTCGTGATCTTCGGCGATGTGGAGCTGACGGAAGCCTGCGCGCGGGAGCTGCTGAAGCGTGCGCCGGAGCATGACGTGATGATCACGGCGGAATCCAAGGGCATTCCGCTGGTGTACGCGATGGCGCGCCAGAGCGGCGAAAACCGCTACCTGCTGGCCCGCAAGGCCCCGAAGCTGTATATGCAGAACATTTTCAGCGTCAAGGTCAACTCCATCACCACCGCGAAGGAGCTGACGCTGTGCATCGACGGCGAGGACGCCGCCTTTATGAAGGGACGTAAAGTCCTGATCGTGGATGACGTGATTTCCACGGGCGAATCCCTGCGCGCCCTGGAGCAGCTGGTGACCGAGGCGGGCGGCGAGATCGTGGGCAGGATGGCCATCCTGGCCGAGGGCGAGGCCCAGAAGCGGGACGACCTGATCTACCTGGAAAAGCTGCCCGTGTTCAACGCCCGGGGAGAAGTGATCGGTTAAAGGAGAGGTCTTTATGCGCCAGAGCGGTATGCTGGTCCATCTGACGTCGCTGGCCGGTCCGGAGGGCATCGGTACCCTGGGCGCGCCGGCGCGGCGGATGGCGGACTTCCTGCACGACGCGGGCGTCCGTGTATGGCAGATGCTGCCCGTGGGGCCGACCGGCTTTGGGGCTTCGCCCTATCAGAGCCCGTCGACGTACGCGGGCAATCCCCTGCTGATCGACCTGACGGCGCTGCGGGAGGAAGGCATCCTGCCCGCGGATGCCGTGTTTGACGCGCCCGTGGGCGCGCAGGTGGACTTTGACCAGGTGGAAAAGACCAAGACCGCCTGCCTGCAGCGCGCGTTTGACGCGTCCTGGGAGGCGCTGGCCGGCGAGGTGACCCGCTTCGCGGACAGCACTGCCTGGGTTTGGCCCTATGCCCGTTATCAGGCCCTGGTGGAAAAGCTGGGGCCTTTCCATACCTGGCCCGTATCGGCGCGGCGGTACCCGACGGATCACAACAGCGAGACGCAGAAAATGCTGGACGCGCTGGAGGACCGGGTCCGTTACCACGCCTTTGTGCAGTACCTGTTCGACCGTCAGTGGACGGCCTTCCGCGCCTACGCCGCGGAGCGGGAGCTGTCGCTGTTCGGCGATATCCCGATCTACGTGGCGCCGGGCAGCTGCGATGTCTGGCAGAGCCCCCTGTATTTCCAGGTGGACCGGGATCTGAATCCCCGGCGCGTGGCGGGCGTGCCGCCTGATTATTTCTCCGAGGACGGGCAGCTGTGGGGCAATCCGCTGTACCGGTGGTTCGTCCTGTGGGAGCATGGGTATGACTGGTGGATCGACCGGCTGCGCGGCATCGCCGGGCGCTTCGACCTGATCCGCATCGACCATTTCATCGGGTTTGCGAATTATTATTCGATCCCGGCCGGCGCGAAAAACGCGCGGAACGGGAAATGGGTGAAGAACGAAGGCAAGGTGTTCTTCGACCGGGTGCGGAAGGAACTGCCCGACCTGCAGATCATCGCTGAGGACCTGGGCGTTGCCAGCGGCCGCGTCAAGCGGCTGCTCAACCATACCGGCTTTCCCGGCATGAAGGTGCTGGTCTTCGGCCTGGACAGCGACGAGAGCAATCCGCACCACCCGGCCAACATCACCGAAAACTGCGTGGCCTATACGGGCACGCATGACAACGATACCGTCCTGGGCTGGTACAACCGGATCGACCGCAAGTTGCGGCAGCGGGCGGAAGAGATCCTCGGCATGCGCGCCGGGGATGATATCTGCGATACGATGATCCGCCGGACGCTGGCCTCGCCCGCCTTCCTGGCCGTCATTCCGGTGCAGGACTGGCTGTGCCTGGACAACACGGCGCGCATGAATTACCCGGGCACCGTGGGGGGCGGCAACTGGCGCTACCGCATGCAGCCTGGCGACCTGAGCGACGCGCTGCTGAAGCGGATCCAGCGCATGAACCAGGAATTTGAAAGGAAATAAGCATGAATATACAACCGGAAGAACTGCTCCGCCGAACGGAGCAGAACACGGAGGCCATGTACCATGTGCCCCTTGGCCAGGCCGACGGCCACCAGATGCACAACGCCCTGGGCCGCGCCGTCATGGACCTGATCGCCCCTGACTGGATGGCCACCGAGGAGCGCCGCAGGGGCGCGCGCCAGGCGGCCTACCTGTCCGCGGAATACCTGGTCGGGCGGCTGGTGTACAACAACCTGCTCTGCCTGGGCGCACTGGAGCCGGTGCGGGACGCCTTTGCGGCAAAGGGCTATGACCTCGCGCGGATGGAAGACGTGGAGGACGACGCCTTCGGCAACGGCGGCCTGGGCCGGCTCGCGGCCTGCTTCCTGGACAGCGCGGCCACGCTGGACGTCCCGCTGGTGGGCTACGGCCTGCGGTACCGCTACGGGCTGTTCTACCAGTACTTCGAAGGCGGCCGTCAGCAGGAAGCGCCCGACGACTGGTCGCGGCTCGGCGACCCGTGGAGCATCCGGCGCGAGGACCTGAGCGTGGTCGTGCCCATCGCGGGCATGCCGGTCAGCGCGGTGCCCTATGACATGCCGGTCATCGGATACCGCAACGGCGTCGTAGGCACCCTGCGCCTGTGGCAGACCGAAAGCCTGCGCGAGGTGGACTTCAGAACCTTCAACGACCAGCGCTACCAGCAGGCCGCGAAGGATAAAAACGGCGCCGAGGACATCGTCAAATTCCTGTATCCCAACGACACGAAGCCGGCGGGCAAGCTGCTCCGGCTCCGCCAGCAGTACGTGCTGTCCAGCGCGTCTGTGCAGGACATGCTGCGCGCCTACCGGGAGCGCTGGGGAAAGGATTACGCTCATTTCAGCGAGATGTACGCGGTGCAGCTCAACGATACGCACCCGACGCTCGCCATCCCGGAGCTCATCCGCCTGCTGATGCTGGACCGCATCCCCTTCGGCGAGGCCCTCGCCATCGCGCGGAAGACCTTCTGCTACACCAACCACACGGTCATGCAGGAGGCGCTGGAGAAGTGGGATATCAAGCTGCTGCGCCGCCTGTCGACCGAGATCGCGGACATCATCCTCCGGGTGGACGCCGCGATGCGGGACGAGCTGGGCGGCCGGATGACCGAAGGTATGGGCATCCGGCAGAAGTCCGCCATCCATATGGCCAACCTGGCGATGTACGGCGGCCGCGCCGTCAACGGCGTGGCCCGCATCCATACGGAAATCCTCAAGAATGACGTCCTCCGCGACTGGTACGCCGTCAAGCCGGAAAGCTTCAGCAACAAGACCAACGGCATCACCCAGCGGCGCTGGCTGGGCCTGTGCAATCCGGAGCTGACGGCCATGATGAATGAGGCCGCCGGGGCGGACGTGCTGCTGGAGCCGGAGAAGATGACTGCGCTGGCGGCGCTGGCGGATGACGCGGCCGCCCTGGAGCGCTTCCGCGCCATCAAGCAGGCCCACAAGGCGGAGCTTTCCCGCCTGATCCTGGCCCGGGAGGGCATTCAGCTGCCCGAGAACTTCGTCTTCGACGTCCAGGTCAAGCGCCTGCACGAGTACAAGCGGCAGCTGATGAACGCGCTGTCCATCGCCGCGCTGTACGATGGGCTGAAGGACGGCAGCATCCGCGATTTCACGCCGACCGCCTTCATCTTTGGCGCGAAGGCCGCGGCGGGTTACGACCGGGCCAAGGCGATCATCTACCTCATCAACAGCATCGCGGCCATCGTGAACAGCGATCCCCGGACGCGCGACCTGCTGCGGGTGGCGTTCGTCCATAATTATGACTGCTCCTACGCGGAAAAGATCATTCCCGCGGCGGATATCTCCGAACAGATCTCGCCGGCGGGCACCGAGGCCAGCGGCACCGGCAACATGAAGCTGATGATGAACGGCGCGGTGACGCTGGGGACCATGGACGGCGCGAATATCGAGATCGTCGAAAAGGCCGGCCTGGAAAACAACTACATCTTCGGCGCGACGGTGGAGGAGATCGACCGCCTGAAGGGCGCCTATGACCCCAATAACTATATCGGGCGTGAACCCATGCTGGAGCGCGCCCTGAGCTGGCTGACGGATGGCCGCATCGCCGACCCGGACGGGGCGCTGAAAGAGCTGTATACCGCCCTCACGAAGGGCGCGAGCTGGCATCAGCCCGATCATTACTATATCTGCCTGGATTTCATGCCTTATATTGAGGCGAAGCTGCGTGTCAACCGTGACGCCGCGGAGCCGAAGACCTTTACGCGGAAATGCCTCCTGAACGCGGCGAACGCAGGCTCCTTCTCCTCCGACCGGACCATCCGGGAATACGCGCGCGAAATCTGGCAGGTGTCGAAGTGAGGGGCACGTCATGGGGTATGATCTGAATACCAATGTCTGCCTGCTGACCGACTCATTCCCGCCGACGATCGACGGGGTTGCCAACTGCGTCAGGAACTACGCCGACATCATCCAGCGCGACCTGGGGCAGGCCTGCGTGTGCACACCGCATTATCCGCACGTGCAGGACAGCTATCCCTATCCGGTCTTCCGGTACCCGAGCGTCAATATGAACCGGGTGTTCGGCTACCGCGCCGGCGTGCCCTTTGACCGGAAAACCATTCACAAGGTGATCCAGCAGCCGATTGACATCATGCACGCGCACTGCCCGATCATGTCGATGCTGATGGCCCGCACGCTGCGGGAGCTGATCCACCGGCCGATCGTGCTGACCTACCACAGCAAGTTTGAGCTTGATATCCAGCAGGATATCTCCTCCCCGGCGGTCCGCGAGCAGGCGACCCGCGCGATCCTGACCAACATCGAGACGGCAGACGCCGTCTGGACGGTCAGCGAAGGTGCCCGGCGCAGCCTGCGCGCCATGGGCTACAGGGGCGAAAGCATGGTCATGCCCAACGGCGTGGACCTGCCGCGCGGCGCGGCCGACGAGGCGTCCGTCCGCCAGCTGAATACGGAGCTGGGGCTCGCGTCCGATATGCCGGTGTTCCTGTTTATCGGCCGGATGATGTGGTACAAGGGCATCCGCCAGATCCTGGACGCGCTGAAGCTGCTGGATCCCGCGTGGGGCGATTACCGCATGCTGTTCGTAGGGGACGGGCAGGACAAGGAGGAAATCGTCTCGTACGCGCAGGACGCCGGCCTCGGCCGGCAGGTGATCTTCCTGCCGCCCACCGGGGACAGGGAACGGCTGCGCGCCTGCTATACCCGCGGCGACCTGTTCCTGTTTCCATCGGATTATGACACCAACGGCCTGGTCGTGCATGAGGCGGCCGCGTGCGGCACTGCCAGCGTGACCCTGCGGGACAGCTGCGCGGCGGAAGGCATCGTCGAAGGCCGGAACGGCCTGACCGTCAGCAAGGATCCCGCCGAACTGGCGCGGGTGTGCGGCGAGATGCTCCGCCATCCGGAGCGCATGCGGGATATGGGCCGGCACGCCGAAGAAGAGCTGTACCTGAGCTGGGACGACAGCGTCCGCCATGCCTACGCGGCCTACGCGGACGTCATCGCCGCCTACCGCGAGCGCCGGCATCCGCCGCGCAACGGCAAGACGGACCGGTTCTTCCGGACGATCTCCCGGCTGTACCGGATACCAAAGCATTAATCATACTGCCTGAAACAGCGGCGCCGCCCACCCGCACTTTCGTGCGAAGCGGACGGCGCTGCGGTTTTTTATCGGACTGTTCCCGGCGGCTGGTACCGGATGCGCATGCGCGGCGCTTCGGTGAGGAGGACGCGGTAGTTGGTCATCCAGTCCTCGTGGCCGTCGTCCACGTTGATGCCGTCGGGCGGCGGCGCGAACAGCCGGAGCGTCAGCGTCGCGGGGCCGTCCAGGGGACGGTCGAAGAAGGCGCTCATCATGTCGATGGTCCGGACATGGGGCGCTTTATAGAACCAGCGGCCGTTCAGCTCCGCCATCAGGCCGATGGGCTGGTCGAGGGTCAGCTCGCAGAATACGGGGCTGCCCTCGAAGGCCAGCGGGATCGCCAGGCCGTCCGCGTCCTCGGAGCCGCCCCACCTGAGCTCCGCGGGAAGGGCCGTTTCCGCCCCTTCCGTCATCCCGGGCATGAACCAGGGGTCAAAGAGCACTTCGTCACGGTACTGTCTGAGCAGGGGCTGTTCGATCCCCACGGATGGGTTGTTGGGGTCTTCGCACTCCAGCCCCAGGCGGCCCCGGTCGCGGAACTGGTACAGGCTGATGGAGCGGAACCAGTCCACCCGGTGGTCGCGCCAGTAGCGGGC
>CACXEB010000054.1 GCA_902766515.1 uncultured Eubacteriales bacterium | reverse complement strand
TATGGCTGCGTAGTTGTGCTGAGCGTGTGCGAAGCGCTCCGCGGGATCGGGTTTGTCTGGATTGTGCTTCTCCTTTCCTTTTTCTTGGCAGTTGTTTTACAACTACTCAGCCATATTATGATTCAGCCTTCGAGAGCCAGACCGATAAAAACGCCTATTTTCACTGGCTAAAAGCCGCTCTTGACTTCTGCCTTTCCGGCTTGCTGTTCGGATGGCTGCAGAAAAACTTCAGAAAATCTTCCGCTCCTGGCTGCCATCCGCAGAAACGGCGCGTATCAACAGATGTCAGCACAGTGAACGGCTGACAGAAATGAAAGGAGATTAAAACAATGAGCGAGATTAAGGATTTTGAAAATATGGAAGCGATCGTTGAGATGGACGTCAATGATATGGAGAATGTCGCGGGCGGCAGCAGGTATAAGAAGCCGGATCCCATCAAGGGCTTCATCATCTACCAGATCCAGCCCCATGATACCCTGTACAAGATCGGCAAGGCGCATCGCTGCACCGTGGACCAGCTCCTGTTCTGGAACCCCAAGATCACCAACCGCAACCTGATCCGCGCCGGAGATTACCTCTACATCAAGAAGTAATCCTGCCCGAAGCCGCGGTTGCCGGCTGAGCAACAGGCAATCGTCTGGCGCCCTGGAGAAATTTTCGCCGGGGCGCTTTTGTATGGAACCGCTGATTCATTTTCGTTGACCGGCGTTGCTTTGATCAGAAATTCAAAGAACAGAATTTTGGATTTTTTGTGAATTTCTGTGATTTTCTGTAGCAATGGATCATGCATTTGTGCTATAATAAGAATGGTATTCTGGGATTTTTGCCAAATCATGGAATACCGCGGATCAGAAGGGGTCAGAAATATGCACGCACCATGGAATCACTCAATGAACGAGGAAAAGAACACAATGAAAAGCCGGACGATTCAGATAGATATGGTCGAACTGCTGAAATGCCTGCTGCGCCGCTCGTGGATCATGGTCCTCTGCGCGATTGTCGGGTTTGCCGCCATTTACTGGCGGTTTTCGTCGCGCCAGCAGGTGACCTATACGGCTTCAGGCACCATGTACGTGTACAACGGCAACCCCAATATGATCAACTACCAGTATACCAGTATCGCGGACCTGAATTCCGCCGTCCAGCTGCTGGATACCTATATGGTGGTCGTCAAGAGCAACAAGGTGATGAACGCGGTGGCGGAACGCCTGTCCGCCGATTACCCGGGCATCCAGCCCAATTACATCGCGAGCACCCTGTCCATGGGCTCCGTGTCGGAGACGGGCGTGCTCCGGGTGAGCTGCGTGACGGACAACCCCCAGAAGTCGGCGGATATCTGCAATGCCGTCATGGACGTCGCGCCGGCGGAGATCAAGCGCGTCGTCAGCGCCGGCGGCATTGAAGTCATCGACTATGCCGAGCCGCCGGTCCGGGCGGACAGCAAGTCGGTCCTCAAGCAGAGCCTGATCGGCGCGCTGGCGGGCCTGTTGCTGTCAGGCGCGGTGCTGGTACTGCTCTTCCTGATCAACAGCCGGATCCTGACGGTCAAGGAGCTGTCGGACCGGTACACGCCGCCGGTCCTGGCTTCGGTGCGGCGCGACAAGGCCGAGAGCGAGGACCCGCGCAAATTCCTGATGAATGACCAAAGCCCCATGGAGATCGTCGAATCCTATGCCAAGCTGCGGATGAATCTGCTGTATACGCTGGTCGGCAAGGACAGCAAGCTGGTCGTGGTGACGAGCGCGCTGTCCGGTGAGGGCAAATCGACGATGGCGGCCAACCTGGCGATCTCCTGTGCGACGAGCGGCAAAAAGGTGCTGCTGATCGACGGCGACATGCGCCGGTGCACCCAGCGGGAAATCTTCAGGTATGAACGCGAGAAGCCCGGACTGTCGGACATCCTGATCGGGGCGGTGAAATGGGAGGACACGCTGATCGGAACGGACCTGGAGACCCTCCAGATCCTGCCTGCGGGCCATACGCCTCCCAACCCGGCGGAGTTGCTGAGCACCCAGGTGGCCCGGGACCTGCTGGCAGCCCTGAGCGGGCGGTATGACCTGATCCTGATGGACGCGCCGCCGGTCAACATCGTGTCCGATCCGCTCACCCTGTCCGATGCGGCGGCCGGCTGCCTGTTTGTGATCCGGCAGTTCTTCTCCGATCACTGCGAGGTCCGCAAGGCGCTGCACGCGGCGGAAATGACGGGCATGAATGTGCTTGGCTTCATCTTCTACGGCGAGAAGCTGCAGCAGAGCAGCCACTATAGCCAACGATACTACAAGGAATACTATCACCAGCAGGCAAACCGCGTAAAAACCGCCTCGGACAAGACGGCGGCGGTAGGGAGGAATGAGCATGGCTAATGCGCTGTTCCGCAAAACAGGAATGCTGATACTGACAGTGCTTCTGCTGATTTCGGCAGCCGCGCTGGCAGACAGGGGATTGGACCTTCCGGAGATTACGAGGACGGACTGCGTCTGGAACAGCTCCGGTCACGTGATCAGTGAGACCACGCGCGACACGAAGGGCAATCCCGCCGTCAACGCCCGGGGTTTCTACCAGGCGGAATACATCTGGGACCGGAACGGCAACCTGCTCAGCGAGTCGTATTACGGCCTGAACGGCGAGTTGGTGACGGCCGAGACGGGCTATGCCCGCGCGGTCTATACCTACCGGACCGATGTGAATAAAAAGTCCTACGTGCTGACCGAAGACCGGTACGCACCGGACGGCAGCCGCGCGGATATCCCGGGCGGCTACAGCTATCGCCGCGATACCTGGGACGGGGACCAGATCCGGGAAAGCGCTTACTACGACGCGGCCGGCCGGCTGACCCGGCCGACCGGCGGTTTTGCCCGGATCGTCTATGACCTCGAGATCATCGACGATGCCAGCTACCGCGTCACGACGCGCTACATGAACGCTGACGGCACCCTGCTGGTCGGGCCTGAGGGCGGCGCGACGGTCGTTTCGGTGTACACCACCAACCTCTACCTGGAAAAAGGCGTCCGGGTGGAGGAGGTGGCCCGCGACCTGCTGGCCCACACCGAGTGGGCGCAGGAAGCGGACAAGGTGCAGCGCCTGCTGCTGAGCCAGGAGATCTACAGCCTGAGCGGCGCGAAGGCGCTGGGCGTGGAGCACTGGCACCGCAAGGTGAACACCTACGACGAGCACGCCAAGCTGCTGCGCACAGAATACACGGATAACGATGGCAACCCGGTCCTGGCAAAGGGCGGCTACGCGGCGGTGACGCATGTCTACGACGACCTGCAGCGCGTGGTCGATACCGCTTACTGGGGCGTCGACGGCCGGCTGATCAAGATCACCTCGGGCTATGCCCGGGTCACCTTCGAATACTACGGCAGCACGGACCGCGTCCATTTTGAGCGGTATTTCGGCGGGGACGACCGGCGGACGATGACCACCTACGGTTATTCCATGGCGGAATATGAGTGGGACGGCCCGGACTGGGACTACCGGATTACCTATTATAATACGGTGGACCAGTATACGATGTGCCTGGACGGCTACGCCCGCATCGAGAAGATCTACCGGCATGACCAATACCGCGATTCGTCCGGCAACGACCGGATCGTGCTGCAGCTGGACGCCGACCGGCAGCAGAAATACTACGGCACGGACATGAAGCTGATCCTGATCAAGGCGGGCTACGCCGGCCTGGTCAATGAGTATAACCGCTACGGCCAGGTCTCCCGCACGGTGTTCCTGGATACGGACTGGAAGCCCGTGCGCAACAACGAGCGCCAGTACGCGTCCATCGAATACAAGTACCGCGGCAGGAGCCGGGACGAAATGCCGGTGCATGAAGCGTACTTTGACAAGGACGGCCAGCCCTGCGAGAGCATCGACGGTTCCTACGCCCGCACCATGGTGTACGGCGGCCCCCACGGCAGGCTGCTGCGTGAAGAAGCGTTCTATGACGAGAACGGCAAGCCGGACACCTCCGTGGCCCACGGCGCGCACGACGTCATGTATTCCTACAACGGTGACGGCATGCAGACCTCCGTCCGCTACTACGACGAGCACGGCCTCCCGACGGTCACCAAGCTGGGCTATTCTGCGATGTACCGCGAATACCACCGCAACGGCAGCGCGCTGTGGGAGGCGTACCTGGACGAGAACGGCCAGCTGGTGACGGTCAACGCGCAGTATGCGGCGGCGGTCTATACCTATGACCTGACGGGCCACCAGACCGGCGAGAAGTACTACGCCGCGGACGGGTCGGCAATCAGCCGGGGCGGCTACGCTTCCGTCGTATACGGATACGACCTGAACGGCAACATCATCTCCATGACCTATTTCAACGCGGCGAACGCGCCGGTGCTGGTCAACGGCCGGGCGCGGCTGGAGCGCAGGTATGACAGCCAGCACCGCGTCACCTATGAAATGAACTACGGCGCCGATCTGAAGCCCATCCTGCTCCCGGAAGGCTACGCGGGACGCCGGCTGGCATATGACCCGGTCACGGGCCTGACCAGCCGCATCGACTACCAGGACGGCGACGGGAACCCGGTGCTGCTGGTGACCGGCTATTCATCGCTCGTCCAGCAGTATGACAACAACCGCAACCTGCTGCTGCGCGCCTACTACGACGTCAAAGGCAGCCCGGTCGTACCGCCGGCCATCGGCTACGCCCGCTTTGAGCGGAAGCTGGACCCGGCGGGCAACATCCTCGAAGAGGCCTATTATGACGCGAAGGGCGCGCCAATCGTCAACCGCTACAACTACGCGGTGCTGAGCCAGGAATTCAACGCCGATGGTGTCCTGACGACCGTGACGTACCTGGACGCCGACCGCCGGCCGGTGAATACGACCTACGGCTTTGCCCGGCGGGCGCTGACGTATGATTTCCGGGGCAACCTGACCAGCGAAGCGTATTTTGACGCCGACCTGAAGCCTACCAACATTGCCGAAGGCTACCACAAGGTCGAAAAGACCTGGGACACCGAAGGCCACCAGCTGACCGAGGCGTACTACGACGCCCAGGCCCTGCCCGTCGAATGCCAGGCCGGCTACGCCCTGATGATGCGGGATTATGACGTGCGCGGCAACCTGATCCGCGAGGTCTTCTACGGCGACGACGGCCAGGTGACGGACGTGACGGCCGGCGCGGCGATCGTCGAAAAGGACTATGACGACGAGAACCGCCTGGTCAGCGAGCGGTATTATGATGAGACCGGCGCGATGTACATGTACCGCGGCGATTACGCGGCCGTGTACTACAGCTATGACGCGCTGGGCAACATCCTGACCGAGGAGTATTTCGACATGTACGCCGAGCCGGTGGTGTCCACCAAGGGCTATGCGCTGCTCGTCTGCACCTATGACAGCATGGGACGCCTGCTGACGGAGGAGTATTCCAACGGCAAGGGCAAGCTGATGACCCAGAACAAGGGCTATGCCCGCCGCGTCCAGACCTGGGACGATAACGGCTACCTGACCAGCGTCGGGTATTTCGGCGAGGACGGCAAGTACATCCTGCAGTCCCAGCCCTACAGCTACATCACCTATAAGCGGGATGCCAACGGCAACTGCACCGAAGAGGCGTGGTACCTGTACGAAGGGGAGCCCGCCCTCCTGCCGGATGGCTACAACCGGATCACCAATGAGTATGACGCCGCCGGCAACTGCGTGGAGACCACCTACTGGCTGAACCAGAACATCGTCATGATCGAGGGCGGCTACGCGATCATCAGGCGGACCTTCGACGCGCGCCGGCAGATGACTCAGATCAGCTACTTCGACGCGGCCGGGCGGCGGGTGACCACCGCCAAGGGGTATTCCGCCATCGGCTATGCCTATGACAACGCCGGCAATACCCAGCAGGTGCGCTACCTGGACGAGCATGACAAGCTGACCCGCGTGCCCGAGGGCTTCAGCGTGTGGCAGCGCGAGTATGACGCCTACGGCCATGTCATCCTGGAGCAGTACCTGGACGAGCACGAGCGCATCGCCTCCCTGACGGACCGCGAGTCGGTGACGAGGATCACCTACACCGCGCAGGGCTCGCTCGCCCGCGTCGATTACCTGTCCTCGGCCATGCAGCTGGTGGAGACCTCCATGGGCTACGCCTCCATCGTGTATGACTATGACGCCCAGAACCGCCGGATCAGCGAGACCTACCTGAATACCAAAGGCCTTCCCGTCCTGATCTCCGCCGGCTATGCCGGCATCCGCTCCGAGTACGGCGACCAGGGCAAGGTCTGGCGGACGACCTTCGTTGATGCCGCCGGCCAGCCCATCCTGAGCAAGGACGGTTATGCGGGCATCGAGTTCACGTATGATGACAACCTGTACGTGATCAGCATGGTCTACTTCGATGACAAGTATGCCCGGACCTTCATCAGCTCCGGCTATACGGCCGTGATGCGGACGGTGGACAAGAACGGCAACGTCCTGACGGAGACCTACCTCGGCCTGGACAACAGCCCTGTGCCGAACTCCTACGGCTTCGCGACCCTGCGCAATACCTGGGACGACCGCAAGCGCCGCGTGAAGGTGGAATACCTGGACGAAGGGGGACAGCCCTACGCGCTGTCCGGCGGATACGCCGCGATCGGGTACCAGTATGACAACAACAACAATATTGTCCGCCAGTCGTACTATAACAAGAATGGCGGGCTGACCTGGAACCAGTACGGCTACTGCGAAATCATCCAGGTCTATGACGAGCGGAATCACTGCGTCGAGGAGCACCTGCTGAACGCGCAGGGCCGGCCGGCGATCCACGCCAGCGCGCAGTATTCCTACCTGGTCCGTGAGATCGACGCCGACGGGCGCGTGCTGGCCGTCAGATACTACGACACCGCCGGCAAGCCCGCCTTCTACAACGGCGAGTACGCCGAGGTGCGGTATTCCTACGACCTGGCGGGCCGCGAGACGTCCATCAGCTACTTCGACCGCTCGGGCGCCCCGTGCGCGAACCGCCGCGGCTACGCCCGGAAGACGATCACGTACGACACGCTTGGCAACGTGACCGAAGAAGCGTACTATGACGCCAAGGGCGAGCTGGCCAATACGACCATGGATTTCGCCTATGTCGAGTATACCTACGACAGCCTGGGCAACCTGACCTCCGAGCATTACTACGACGCGCACTCCCTGAGCGTGGTCCTGAGCGATACCCGGTACGCGACCGTGCGGACGCAATATGACGATGAGGGCCGGATGATCAGCGAGGAATTCCTGGACGATTTGGACATGCTGACCAACAACCGCCAGGGGTATGCCGGCCACTACATCGCGTACGCGGACAACGGTCTGGTTGCCCTGGAATACTACGTCGACCGGACAGGGGCCCCGGTGGCCGTCGGCGGCTTCAGCCGCCGGACGCTGGTATCGGTGGACGAGGCGGCCCACACCTACACCATGAAGGCCGAGGATGAGACGCAGGTGGACTACGGCGCGGCGCCCTACACCCTGATGACCTATGACCGCTATGACCGCGTGATCGAGGAGCAGTATTTCGACCAGTACGGCCAGCCGACCGTCGGGCCGGACGGCAGCTTCATGGTCCAGCGCGAGTATACCAGCCGCGGCCAGATTTCCCGGATCCGCTATATGGATGCGGCGGGCAATGACGCCGCCCTGAACGGCGTGTACGGCAAGGACATCACCTACAACTCCTACGGCAACATCGACACGGAAACCTGGGTCGACCAAAACGGGCAGCCGACGCCCAACGAGGACGGCTATGCCGGCATCCGCTACGACTATGACCTGAGTGATTCCTCCCGGGTGGAGCGGTACTTCGAGTACTACCTGGATGTCGCGGGACAGCCGACCCAGGCCGTGAACGGCGCCTGGGGCGTCAAGCTGCTCTATTATCCGGTGACGCGCATCCACCAGGTCACTTACATTGATGCGGACGGGAAGGAATTCGCCATCGAGGAAGGGTACGCGACGCTGCAGTATGAAGAGAATGACCGCGGCAACCGGGTCTGGGAAGGCTATTTCGACGCCATCGGTGCGCCGGTCAACTGCGCCGCGGGCTATGCCAGCAAGGAAAGCGGCTATGACAATGACGGCCGGATCATCTCCGAGCGCTATCTGGACCGTTACAACAAGCTGACCAACAATGTGGAAGGCGTTGCCGGATGGAACGGCTATTACACCGCGGAGGGCGTCCTGGTCATCACGAGCTGCTATGACAGGGACCGCAACCAGGTGCCGGTGCCGGCGCGGCTTCGATAAGAAAGGCAGGATGCGGCGATGATGAAACACAGCTTGATTCTCCGGGCGCTGGCGCTGGTGCTGGCGCTGTGCCTGACGCCTGTGTTCGCGCAGGCGGAAACCGTGAACACGGACGAATGGATCACCTTTCTGCTGATCTGCAATGAGGGCATGAACAACAGCGGCGGCAACGCCGGCAACACGCTGATGGTCGTGGCGCTGCATCCGCATCTGGGCCTCATTCGCCTGATGATGATGACCTGGGATACGTTCATCGATTATGAAGGCTATGACCTGCCGCAGAAACTCGACATGCCGTACCGCAACAACGGGCCGGCGGAGAGCGTGAAGGTGTTCAACGCGAACTTCGACATGGATATCGAGTTTTATATGTCGCTGAACTACCTGAACCTCGCGACGATGATCGACAACTACGGCGGCGTCGATGTGGACATCACCCGGGCCGAGCGCAACGCTCTGAACGCCATGGTCGCGTCCAAGAAGGAAAACATCCAGGCGCAGGCGGACTCCGGACTGCTGACTCAGCTGGTGGTGGAGCTGCTGGCGCAGGAATACTACCTGAACGATTACGGTCCCGACACGCACCTGAACGGCCTGCAGGCGGTAGGCTACGGCTGGCTGCAGTATGACTCCGTGTACAACTGCTGCCAGCGCGACGCCAAGGTCGTGTCCCGGATGTTCTCCAGCCTCGCGACGACGGTGTCCCAGATGCTCGTGTTCTACACGGACGAAAGCGGCTTCCCGGAGGTCCTGGACGGCCGCCGCGCGATCAACCTGGACCATATCTCGGAGGAGGATCTTGAGTTCATCTTCCGTCAGGTCGCTCCGATTTTCCAGATGTCCTACAACAACCTGACGAACGAAGCGATCGTCGCCATTACCACGGCGCTGTGCCGGGTCGCCTACAACTCGGCGCGGCAGGGCGCGGATATCTTCAGGGGCCTGGAGACCGCCATCTTCCCGATCGAGGCGAACCAGCCCTATGAAACGGTCGCCGGCGCCAAGGGCCACCTGGTGGACAAGGCTGCGAACTCCCAGGCGATGAAGCGGTTCCTTTACGGGATCGACGACTGACAAACAGCGCCTGTGCCCGCACTGTTCAGATTGGCAGGCGGGCAATTGTGCTGTATACAGTGATGGTGCTCCGTCCGGGCTGCCTGGACGCGGCATCCGGGAACGCCGGCGTCGCGCGGCCGTTCCGCCGGAACCGGCGCCGATTTCCGGGGGGCCGGGCGGCGGAGCGCGGCCTGGCCGGACCTTCACGCCATCACTGCCCGCTGTACTGTCTGCACATTCCATGACAAGGAGGGTGCTTCCATGAACATCCCATTCTCACCGCCAGACATCTCCGACCTGGAGATCAATGAAGTTGTGGACGCGATGAAGTCCGGCTGGATCACCACCGGACCGCGGACCAAGCTTTTTGAGAGCATGATCGCCCAGTACTGCGGCACGCCGAAGGCGGTCGCGGTCAATTCGTGCACCGCGGCGCTGGAGCTGGTGCTGCGCTACCTGGGCATCGGGCCCGGCGACGAGGTGATTGTTCCCGCCTATACCTATACCGCGACGGCGTCCGTGGTGCACCACGTCGGGGCGACCATTGTGATGTGCGATGTCCAGAAGGGCCGGTTCCACATTGACTACGACGAGATCGAGCGCAGGATCACCCCCCGCACCAAGGCGGTCATCCCGGTGGATATCGGCGGCGTGATGGTCAACTATGACGAGATCTTTGAAGTGATCGAACGGAAAAAGGACCTGTTTGTCCCTGCGAATGACGTCCAGGCCGGTTTCGGCCGGGTGGTCGTGCTCGCCGATGCCGCCCATTCCTTCGGCGCGGTGCGCAACGGCGTCCGGTCCGGGGCGTATGCGGACTTTACCGCCTTCTCCTTCCACGCGGTCAAGAACCTGACGACGGCGGAGGGCGGCGCGATCACCTGGAAGCACCATGACGGCATCAATGACGATGACCTGTATCACTGGTTCATGCTCTATTCCCTCCACGGGCAGAGCAAGGACGCGCTTGCCAAGATGCAGTTGGGCGCGTGGGAATACGATATCGTGTATCCCGCGTACAAATGCAACATGACGGACATCGCCGCGGCGATGGGC
>CACXEB010000053.1 GCA_902766515.1 uncultured Eubacteriales bacterium | reverse complement strand
GGACGAGGACTGGCGCAACCGGGACAAGTGGAGCCAGTACGAGGTGGCCGTGGACGAAATGCTGCAGAAGACCAGCACCAAAAACGCACCGTGGTACATCATCGAGTCCAACGACAAAAAATACGCCCGTATCCGGACGCTGAAAATCATTGTCAAGGCGCTGGAAAAGGCCTGCGAGCAGCATTTTGAGCGGATGATGGACTGAAAGACAGGCAGGATGACTTACGCCGGAAACAATGGCCGCGCCGCTGAAACTTTTCTCCCGTTTCAGCGGCGTTTTTTGACCGCGCCGGCAGTTGACCGGCGGGGTATAAAATGATATATTGACTGTGGTATGACTGTGGGAAAGAAAGCGCCGCGGCGCCCGCCGGGCGCCGGAACGGAAAAAAGGTGCAAGGGGGGATCATCCACCCATGAAAAGAGCGCTCAGCGTATTCATCCTCCTGACTGTTTGCGCAATGCTCACCGGGACCGGCGCGTTTGCCGATGACGGACGCGGCGGCCTGATCGTGGTCTCGATGGGGGACAGCTATTCCTCGGGCGAGGGGATCGAACCCTTTTACGGGCAGAACGACGATGTATCGGAAAAGGTCAGGAATCCCGACTGGCTGGCGCACCGGTCCGAGCGCAGCTGGCCGGGGCTGCTGGTGTTCCCGGAGGTCGGCGTCCCGCTGAACAGGCTCCGGCGCGGCACGTATTACAACGGGACGCTGACGCAGGGCAGCTGGTATTTTGTGGCCGCTTCCGGGGCGACGGTGGAGCACCTGAGGCAGCCGCAGGTACGGAAGTATAAAAAAAGAGGCGCTTCCGGGAAGCGGGGCCTCCTGTCCGTCATCCCCAAGAACTACAGCGGCAAGGGGAAGCTGGAGCCGCAGTGCAGCGTGCTGGACGCGCTCAGGGCGCGCGGCATGTACGCGGATTATATCACCGTTACGATGGGCGGGAACGATGTCGGGTTTTCTTCGATCATCATGGCGTCCGCCGTTGGCGGGGACCACCTGCGGGATATCCTGAACGACCTGGCGCTGGGAAGCCATTTCTTCGACGGCGTCTACTCCCTGCCGGCCGCCCTGGAGAAGGCCTGGAAGAAGTATCATCAGTCCGGGATCAGGAATCAAATCAAACAGGGTTATAAAACCATCTGGGAGGCCAACGGCCGGCGGGGGATCATCCTCGTGGCGGGCTATCCGGAGCTGCTGGATTCAAACGGCCGGGGACTGCCCTTCAGCAAAAACGAGGCGAGGCGCGTCAACGAGGCGGTGGCGGAGTTCAACCGGGAGCTGGCGAAGGTGGTGGCCGAGTGCCGGAGCGAGGGCATGAGCATCTGGTTCATCTCCGTGGAGGAAGCGTTCAGGAACAGGGGCGCGTATTCCGTGGACGCCAACGGGCGGAGCGTCGCGCTGATCAACTCCGTGATCACCGGGTCGCGGGACGAGGACCTGAAGGACGGCGCCTTCGTCAGCGATTATTCCATGCATCCCAACGCCGACGGCGCGGCGGTATACGCCCGGTGCGTGCAGAAGTTCATCAACGAGCAGCTGCCGTCCCTGAAAAAACGCTGACATGATCCTGCTTCCCGCATGAACAGTCCGCAAAGGAGGATATTCGGTATGCGCTGTATGAAAATCAACCGTGGTTGGTCCTTCGGTCCGGGGATCCTCGATCTGGGCAGCCGGCTCAGCGGTACGCTCGGAGGCAGGAAGGTGAACCTGCCCCATGACTGCATGATCGAAAGCGATGTGTATCCCGAAGCGCCCTCCGGCCCCGCCAGCGGGTATTACAACGCGGGCGTGGCCCACTACGCGAAGGAGATCGACATCCCCGCGGAATGGGCGGGCGAGCGCGTCGTCCTGCGGCTGGACGGGGCGATGATGAACGCCACCGTCGAAGTCAACGGCGCCCTGGCGGCGCTGCAGCATTACGGTTACGCGCCCTTTGAAACGGATATCACGCACCTGGTCTACCCGGGGGAAAAGAACCGCGTTTACATCACCGTGAATCCCAGCATGCAGCCCAACTCCCGCTGGTTTTCGGGCGCCGGCCTGTTCCGGGGCGTGGAGATCGCCCACATGCCCCTGCTGCATGTGGCGTACGGCGGGCTTGCCGGCTATACGAAAAAGATCGAGTACGACGCCGACGGCAGGCCCGAAACCGCTTACCTGCAGGTATCCGCCGAAATCCGGAACGGGCACGCGGAAAACCGGCTGGCCGAGGTGACCTTCTCCCTGATCGATGACCGGACCGGCGAAACGGTGAAGCGCAGCCGGACCCTGGTCCAGGTGCAGGCCATGGCCGCCGGGACGGCCTATATGACCCTGACCGTGGACGATCCGCTGCTCTGGGACGCGGAGCATCCCTGCCTGTACCGCCTGCAGGCGGCGGTGAAGGACGCGGGGACCTTCCGGACGCACAGGATGCCCGCCGATTCGCCCACCGAGGACGCGGAGAGCGTGCTCTTCGGCATCCGCACCATCGAAGCGGACGTGAAGCACGGCCTGCGGATCAACGGGCGGTCCGTGAAGCTCAGGGGCGGCTGCCTGCACCATGACAACGGTCCCATCGGCGCGGTGTCGGTGTACGACGCCGAGGCCCGCAAGGTGAAAAAGCTCAGGGAACTGGGCTTCAACGCGATCCGCACCACCCACAACCCGCCCTCCGCGGCCCTGATCGAGGCCTGTGACCGGCTGGGCATGTATGTGTTTAACGAAGCTTTCGACGTGTGGGGCATGGGCAAGCAGCCCGGCGACTACAACCAGTATTTTGCCGCCGACTGGGAGAAGGACCTGACCGCTTTTGTGCGCCGCGACCGCTGCCACCCCTGCGTGGTGATCTGGTCCACCGGCAATGAAATTACCGAGCGAGGCGGTCTGGACGACGGCTATGTGTGGGCTGTCCGGCTGGCCGAAACGGTGCGGAAGCTGGATCCCAGCCGCCCGGTGTCCAACGGCGTCTGCTCCTTCTGGAGCGGTCTGGACGACGTGATGATGGCTGCGCAGATGAAAAAGCGGACGGAAGGCCTGTCCGGCGGCCTGCAGAACGCCGATATCGGCGGCAGGCGCGACCTGCTGTGGGAGGAATACACCGAAGCCTTTGTCAACGGCCTGGACGTGGTGGGCTACAACTACCTGGAGGACAGGTACGCGCAGGACCATGAGATGTTCCCCGAGCGGGTCATCCTGGGCAGCGAAAACTATCCCAAGGAGATCGGCCTCCACTGGCCGATGATCGAAAAGACGCCCTGGATCATCGGCGATTTCACCTGGACGGCCTGGGACTACATCGGTGAGGCGGGCATCGGCAAGGCGGCGTTCCACGAGGCGGACGATCCCCGGGCCATCATGCCCTGGGAAGGCGGATCGCCCTTCCCCTGGCGCACGGCCAACGACGCGGACTTTGACGTTACCGGCGGGGTCCGCCCCCAGGGCGTCTATCGCCGCATCGTGTGGGGCAGCGGGGAAACCGCCCTGTTCTCCTATGACCCCGCGGTGACCGGCAAGGTGGAAACCCTGACCAGCTGGGGTTTCCCGGGCGTGTGGCCCCGCTGGACCTGGCAGGGTGAGGAGGGGAAACCGGTGGACATCGCCGTGTTCAGCCGCGCGGAGGAAGTGGAGCTCATCGTCAACGGTGAAAGCCAGGGCCGCAAGAAGGCGGGGGAGGCGCCGGTCCATGACCTGCCGCTCACCTTCCTGTTCCGCACGGTCTACCGGCCCGGCACGGTGGAGGCCGTCAGCTATACCGACGGGAAAGCGGTTTCCCGCGCGGTGCTCAGGACCACGGGGAAACCCGCGTCCCTTCGGTTAACGGCCGAATGCTCCGGGCTGACGGCCGACGGCGAATCCCTGTGTTATGTGAATGTGGCATTGGTCGACGCGGAAGGAAACGTCGTACCGGACGCCGACACCCTGCTGTCTGCCAGGGCGGCAGGCGCGGCAGACCTGCTGGGCTTCGGCAGCGCCAATCCCGTCACGGATGAAAACTACACGAGCGGACGGTTCACCAGCTACCATGGCCGGGCCCTGGCCGTGCTGCGGGCGGGATACGAAGCAGGCGGGGCGAAGCTGACCGTTTCCGCCGAAGGCTTGGGCGAAGCCGTTCTCTGCCTGCCTGTGACGGAAAAAGCCGACGAATAAACGATGACCGCGGGCGGCGCGCGGACAGACCCATCCGGACCGGATGCCGGTCCCGCGCGCCGTCTATTGTTTGCCGGGCGCTGTTCCGTAAAGCGCGTCCCCGTCGATCAATATATATTTGTCCGTTTCCTGAAACTGAAACCCGCCGGTGCAGACGAAGCCGATCCGGGAAACAGCCAGTCCCGGCTGCTGACGGACCTGTTTTTCTTCCTCCAGGCATTCTTTCAGCGCCATTTTCTGGTCATAGTATTTGCATTCAAAGAAGTCGAACTGATCTCCCTGCCGTTTGAGGACGCAGTCGAACTCCCCGTTGGTTTTGCGGACCGGATCGTCATACCAGTAGCTGCCGAAGTCTTCCACATCCTTATAAAGGCCGATGCCGGCCATCCTGTGAAAGTATTGCAGGGTAACGCCTTCCAGACGCCGGCTGATGAACTGGCGGAGCTTTTCTCCTTCGATGTTCATGCGGAAATACTGCGCGGCGCCGATGCGGGAAATGATGCCCGCTGATCCGAAAATAAAGGAAAAATAAAACCTCATCAGGTTGTCTACAATCCCGTAAAACCGTTTCTTTTTATCATTCCGGCGGTTCAGAGGTTCCGTTTTTTGGATGATTTCCATGTTCATCAGGATCTTCAGCTGTTTCTCCAGCAGGCCGGTCTCTTCCATCTTCAGCGCGTCGGAGATTTCGCTGTATCGTTTTTTTCCGTTTCCAAGGGTTTCCAGAATGCGCACGTCATAATTCTTTCTGATTTCACTCAGCATGGTATTATCAATGTGGGACCGGATCAGCCCTGTTTCCGGCAGGAGCAGGCGCAGGATGTTTTCCCGAAGGGACACCTGAACATCCAGGTTTTCCAGGACATATGGAGATCCCCCGAAGACCGCATAAAGCGCGATCTTATCCCGGGCGGACAGGTTGGGATAGAACCGGGCGGCGTCGTAATAGTCAAAGTCACGGATATGCAGGATCAGCGAAAAGCGGCCGAACAACGGATTGCCCTCCGTCAGCAGCTCCTTCATCATCGTGATGTAGGAGCCGCAGAGGATCAGCTTGACGTTGGGCGGCAGCCGGTCGATGACCGCCTGCATATACGAGTCCACTTCGTTCAGCTTTTTCGACTGCTTCAGATAAGGATATTCATCAATCATCAGCAGGATCTGCTTTCCCTGGTTCTTCAGGAAATCCATCATATCGAACAACGATCCGAACTGGATCGCCGGCAGACCCAGCGTCTGGTATACGCTGCGGTAAATCAGCGCCAGATTTCCTTCCAGCGTGCTCTGCACACACAGATGCTCAATCACGATGCCATCAAAACTCCTGGCTGCTTCCCGGATCAGCGTGGATTTTCCCGTCCTGCGTTTGCCGTAAACCAGAATGGCGGTCCTTCGATCCCAGGAAGAAAGCTCTTTCCGGATTGCCTGCAATTCCTGCTCTCTGCCATGAAACATTTCTATTCCCCCTGTCATCGGTCATTCAATCGGTTTTGCGGCCGGATTACGGAGCTGCTTTTCACAAAACAGGTTCTGAATGATGCGTACATGATCAGTATACCGGATTTTGACGTCCTGTCAATAGCAGAATTATTTTTCTCTGAAAAATTATTCTGTAAAAATGCTTAACATTTGTTGCGGAGGGGTTGAAAAAACGTCGGGGATGGGGTATAATGCCAACGCGAAAGGTTACCGAAACGGATCGGACAGAACTGGAAAAGCAGAACAGGCCCTGCGGATCAGCCGCCTGTTGAATGACCGGATTTGTCCGATGCGAATTCGATTCCATAAAACCGAAACGTTTCGCTTTTTATGACGGCCGGAGGAGATGGTTCGGATGCAACGTACGGATCGCGGCGGAAAGAAGCTGCTGTACAGCTATTTCAGCACCTATCTCGCGGTGCTGCTGATCCCGATGCTGACAGCCTGTATCTGTTATTTTCGTTTTTCCCAGGCTGTTCAGGCGGATATCGAAAATGAAAACCGTACGCTGCTGACCCAGGCGGTGACGGTCCTTGACATGCAGCTGCAGCAGGCGAGCGATTACAGCATCCGGAAGATGAACAGCCCGACGGCCTACGGCCAGTGGTACGCTGACCGGCAGCGCCTGGCAAGCCTGCTGGATACCCTGCAGCTGGATCCGGACGATATCGCCTGCGCTGAAAGCCCGGACGGCGCGCTGCTGGCGTTCAGCGGGCAGGGAGAGCAGGCGGCGGAGGCGCTGCGGGCCTTCCTCAGGGATCAGCCCGGACAGATGGATCTGACGAAAGCGACGATCAACGGGCGGGATATGCTCATTTCGCGGACCCGGTCGGACCGGACCGGTCTGACGGTGGCCATCGCCCGTTCCCCGGAAGGCATGTTCGCCCGGCTCAACCGCCTCCGGTGGGCCCTGACCGCCACCCTGCTGGCGGCCGCGCTGCTGGCCTTGGGGTTCAGCTACCTGTTTTCCCGGCGGAACGCCGCCTGCCTGAGCCGGCTGGCCTTTGGCGGCACGGCGCAGGCGCTGGGCGGGATGAGCTACGGCAAAGCCTTCAGCAGCCTGCGCCAGAGCCTGGAGGACATCCGGACCGCGCACGACCACATGGAACAGACCCTGGCAAATCAGCGGCCCTACCTGCAGCGGTCCTTCCTCACGCAGCTGCTGGACGGCGATTTTGAGGAGGAGGAAAACGCCTGGGCCATCGCGGACAGCCTCTCCGGCATCCGCCTCGAAAGCCCCATGCGGGTGGTGCTGATGCATTTTTCCGGCGGGAACGAGGACGCCAGGGACCTGCGGCGATTCGTGAACGGCAAGGCGGTCATCCGGCTGGCCGTCGAATCCCTGGAGGCGGACGCCCTGCACATGAGCCGGTCGGAAAGCGACTACGTGCTGCTGTTGTCCGGCAGCCGCCTGCAGGAGCGCATCGAGGCCCTGGTCCGCATGGTCCGGGAAAACCTGCCCTGTGAAGTGGACGGGTCCTTCCGCGTCTGCGTGGGGAATCCCGTGGACCGCCTGACCGAAGTGGTGCGCAGCTGGGACAACGCCTCGTCCATGGTCTACCTGCCGCCCGCCGGCGGCGAATCCGTGCAGTATTACCAGGAAAGTGGTGACCGCCAGCCCATCGTGTTTTATCCCCAGGACATGCAGCGCAGGCTGGTCAACGCCGTCATGGGCGCCGACGAGGCCGGGGTCCGGGAGATCCTGGCGCAGCTGCGGGAGCAGAACCGCCGGGGCGCGGCGATCCCCGATTACATCGCCCGGCTGCTCGCGGACAGCCTGCTGAGCACCCTGCTGCAGATCAACGCCATGGCCGGCCTGCCCGCCGAAAAATCCAACGAGGTCCTGGCCGGCGTGCAGTCGCTGATGACGCTGCCGGCCGAGGCCCAGCTGGACACAATCGGCGCCCTGTACGGCGCTTTGTGCGCCGCGGTCCGCCAGACGAAGGGGGACGGCTGCAGGCAGCAGTCCATCGACGAGGTTACCGCCTACATCGACGGGCACTATATGGACGCCGACCTGTCCCTGGCCGGCGTGGCCGACCGGTTCCACATGTCGGAATCCTATCTCTCCTGCCTCTTCAAGGCCCAGACGGGCACCAACTTCTTCAGCTATGTGGAGGACCTGCGGATCGCCCGCGCCAAGACGCTGCTGCGCGAAACCAACCTGAAGATCAACGAGATCGCCCAGCAGTCCGGCTACGCTTCCGCCAACTCCTTCTGCCGCGCCTTCAAGCGCAACACCGGCGAAAGCGCCACCAACTACCGCAATGGGACATTTACACCGTGACCGGTGATCGTAGGGGGGACTTGCGTCCCCCCTGCGTAACCCCCCTCAGATTTGCCTGAACGGCAAATCTGCAAGGTACAAACGGCTGACGCCGTTTGGTCCTCGCACCGTACATGCCGCTGCTGCGGATT
>CACXEB010000052.1 GCA_902766515.1 uncultured Eubacteriales bacterium | reverse complement strand
CCTGTGCATGATGGCGACGATGCGCTGCCAGAGCGTCATGAAGCCGGCCATGCTGCTGACCGGGATCCTGATCGCGCTGCTGGCGGCTGCCGCGGCCTGGGCGCGCCTGAGGCAGGACAAGCCATGAAAAAGGGTACAGGGACCTCGCTGATCCTCGGCGGCCTGGTCCGCCGGCCCGGCCGGACCGCGGCGCTCCTGCTGCTGACGGCCCTGCTGAGCCTGACGGTCTGCGGAGGCGGGCTCGTCCTGCGCGCGCTGCGCGGCGGCCTCGCGAGCCTGGAGAACCGCCTGGGGGCGGATATTATCGTCATGCCCGCCCGGGCGGCGCTGAAAACGGACCTGGACAAGCTGTTCCTGCAGGGCACGATCGGCGCGTACTACATGCAGGAAGCGTCGTACAACAAGCTGCGGAACGCGGAGGGCATCGGACAGATGTCCACCCAGGTCTACCTGGCGAGCCTGCGGGCCGACTGCTGCTCCATGCCGATCCAGGTGATCGGCTTTGACCCGGCGACGGATTTCGTCATCCAGCCCTGGGTGCAGGAAAGCGGCGCGGCGCTGGAGACCGGCCGCGTGCTGGTGGGCTGCAAGGTCAACGCCGGCGTGGGGGAAACCATCCGGCTGTACAATGTGCCCTGCCCCGTGGCGGGCCGCCTGGCGGAGACCGGTACCGGCCTGGATACCGCGGTATACTGCACCCTGGACACCATCCGGCAGCTGATCAGCGCCTCGGAGGCGATGGGCTTTTCCAACGGGATCAACGGTGATCCGGAAAAGGCCGTTTCCGCCGTTTACATCCGGGTGCGGGACGGTGTCGATGTGGACAGCGTGGCCAACTGGATCAACGTGCATGTCCGGAAGGTCGAGGCGGTGCGCACCCGCAGCATGGTGACCGGCGTTGCCGACAGCCTGGGCGGCGTGTCGCGGGCGCTCGGCATCCTGATGGCGGCGGTGGGGTGCCTGGTCTGGGCGATCCTGTGCCTGGTCTTCGCCCTGACCGCCGGCGGACGGCGGCGGGAATTTGCGGCGCTGCGGGTATGCGGCCTGTCACGCGGCCAGCTGTCTGCCCTGGTCTTCCGGGAGGCGCTGCTCATCAGCCTTGCGGGCGCGGTGCTGGGCGCCGCGCTGGGCCTGGCGCTTACGCACGCCTTTTCCACGCTGCTGGAGTCTGCGCTGGGCCTGCCGTTCCTGCTGCCCGGCGCGGGCGAGCAGGGGCTGCTGGCGCTGGGGACAGTCCTGGGCTGCCTGGCGGCGGGACCGCTGGCCGCCGCGCTCTCCGCGCGACGGCTGATCCGGGCGGATACGGCTCTGATACTGCGGGAGGGATGACCATGGATATCATCGCGCGCGGCCTGACCAAGCGCTATTTCCGCAAGGCGGGGCAAAGCAATTATATCGACGTGATCCGCGAAATGGATGTGGACCTGCCGGCGGGCGCGCTGACGGTGCTCACCGGCCGCTCCGGCAGCGGCAAGACCACCCTGCTCAGCATGCTGGCGGGGCTGCTGACGCCGACCGCGGGGACGGTGGCCGCGGGGGAGACGGACCTGTATCAATTGGATGATCCGGCGCTCAGCCGCTTCCGGCGCGCGCACATCGCCGTGATGCCCCAGGGCCGGGCAGTGCTGGACATCCTGAATGTGCGGGACAACATGCTGCTGGGCGCGCGCATGAAGGATGGCGGTGGACCGGACCTCGCGAAGCGGCTTGAGGCGCTGGCGGAGCGGTTCCGGATGCAGGACCTGCTGGACGCCTGGCCGCCGGAGCTGAGCGGCGGTGAGCTGCGCCGCGTCATGCTGATCCGCGCCCTGCTGACCGGGGCTGACATCCTGCTGTGCGACGAGCCGACCGGGGACCTGGACGGCCCCATGACGGCGCTGGTGCTGGAGACCCTGCGGGAATATGCCCGGTCGGGCCACGCTGTCCTGCTGGTGACCCACGAGGCGGAGGCGGACCGCTACGCGGACCGGCGGATCGCGCTGGAACGATGATCGGGCACATTCATGTACAAAACGGTTTGCATAAGAGCAATATAAACACATGATTATTAAAAAATAATCCAGACAGAACACCTTGCTATTTCCATCGCTTGGTGCTACAATACGGTGCCGTCAGGGAGCTCCTGACGCCGAAAGCAGAAATGCCCTTCCGGGGGCATTTTGCATACAGCCGTTTCCGTCCGGCGGACGGAAGCGCATCAAAAAAATGGAAGGAAGCGTACGATCTTTATGCAAACCCTGTTGCTGGTCGCGGTCGCCCTGTTCGCGGGGCTGCTGATGACACGGCTGTTTGTCAAATTCCACCTGCCGGACGTGACGGCATACCTGGTCACCGGCGTGCTGATCGGTCCCTGCGTGCTGGGCCGCCTGGGCATCCCCGGGTTCGGGTTCCGCACGTTTGCGGAGGTCGAGTCGCTGAACATGATCAGCGACGTGGCGCTGGGCTTTATCGCGTTTGCCATCGGGCATGAGTTCCGCCTTTCCGCGTTGAAGGAGACGGGGCGGCAGGCGACCATCGTCGGTATCCTGCAGGCGGTCATCACCACGATCATCGTGGACGTGACGCTGGTGACCCTGCACTTTGTCCGGCCGGACCTGCTGAGCCTGCCGGCGGCGATCACCCTGGGCGCCATCGCGGCCGCGACCGCCCCGGCGGCGACGCTGATGGTCGTCCGCCAGTACAAGGCGAAGGGCCCCGTCACGGACGTGCTGCTGCCGGTCGTCGCGCTGGACGACGCGGTGGGCCTCGTGATCTTTGCCATCTCCTTCGGCGCCGCCCAGGCGATGCAGAATGGCGCGGTCCGGGTAGCGGCGCTGATCATCGAGCCGCTGGCCGAGGTCATCCTGTCGCTGGCGCTCGGATCGGCGGTGGGCTTCGGCCTGACGGCACTCGAAAGGTATTTCCATTCGCACCGCAACCGCAACGCGCTGATCGTCGGCAGCGTGATCCTGGCGGTGGCCATCAGCCAGGTGACCCTGCCGGTGGGCGGCTTCACCTTCGGATTTTCGTCCCTGCTGGTCTGCATGATGCTGGGCACCGTGTTCTGCAACTTCTGCCCGCTGAGCGAGGACCTGATGCTGCAGGCCGACCGCTGGTCCGGCCCTGCGGTCACGCTGTTCTTCGTGCTGAGCGGTTCTGCGCTGCAGTTTGACGTCTTCGCGGAAGGCGCCGTGCTGCTGATCGGCGTCCTCTACATCCTGGCCCGCTCCATCGGCAAATACCTGGGCGCGCGGTTCAGCGCGGACATCGCCCACAGCCCGGCGATGGTCCGGAAGTACCTGGGCATCACCCTGCTGCCGCAGGCGGGCGTCGCGCTGGGCATGTGCGCGACCGCCTACCGGACGCTCCCGCAGGACGGCACGCTGATCCGCAATATCATCCTGTTCTCCGTGCTCGTGTATGAGCTGCTGGGCCCGAGCCTGACCAAGATGGCCCTGACCCGCGCGGGTGACATCCAGGCCATCCCGGCCGAGGTGAAGTTCCGCCGCCAGCGCCGCCTCGCCGAGGTGGAGCACCAGACGGGAAAATAATCCCTGTCAAAATTCTGTGATATTGCAGGAAAACGATGCCCTGACCCGTATTATATATGTATAGCTGACCAAAGCCCACCTGAACGCCATCAGGCAGTTCCGGAAGGCCAACGGCCTGGCGCAGGACGGCTTGTGCACGCCGGAGCTGCTGGCGCGGATGTTTTCCCTGAATGCCCTGACGAAAAAGGGGACGAAGCTGTCAGCGCCGGACGGCCTGGCCATTGCCAAGGAT
>CACXEB010000051.1 GCA_902766515.1 uncultured Eubacteriales bacterium | reverse complement strand
GAGGCGATCAGGGTCAGCTTGACGTTGTTGCCGTTCTTCGGCTCGTCGTAGCTGATCTGCCGGGTCAGCTTGCCGTTGCTGTCGCGCTCCATGACGCGGCTGCCCTGCCGGTCCCGGATGCAGGCGGTCAGCCAGTTCTCCTGGCTCTTTTCGATGCCGTCCAGGCCGACCTCGTCGTTCAGCGCGTAGCCCGACGACTGGTAGTTCTCATAATAGGAGTTGTAGCTCTGGATCTTGCCGGTATACCCGATGATCTGCGACGCCAGGGTCGCCCGCGGATACACGCGCTTCTCGCCCACCTCGATAGCGATGCCCGGCAGCAGCACGCTGCGCCCCTCGATCTCGCCCACGGCGCTGAAGGACACGTCCTTGGCGATGACCACGGGCAGCGAGTTGAAGATATTCATCTGCATCTCGGAGTACACGGCCATCACCTTGAGCATGGTGGTCTCATCGATGTCCTCCGGCATCTGGTAGCGGCTTTTCAGGCGGTTCAGGCACGATTCCGCCGTCGGATAGCGCGTCGCGGTCAGGTAATGGTTGGACCGCCACTGGCTCATGCGCGTCGCGGTTGCCTCTTCGGAAATGCCCTTGCCGAAATTGAACGTCCAGTCGCCCGTTTCAACGTCCCGCTCGATCGGGAATGTGACCGAAATATCGCTGTCGTATTTGACCAGGATCCCGATGGTATCGATGATCGCCTGGGTGAACGCGCGGTACTGTGCCGTGCTGGACTGCGAATTGTCGCGCTGGAAGGTCACGTTGTAGATCTTCTCGCTCTTGGCGAGGATGACGCCCTCGGCGTCCGTGATCATGCCGCGGCTGCCCTTGAGGACGATCGTCTTGTTGGACCGCGTGCCCGCGCGCTCCGCATAGTTTTCACCGTTGACGATCTGCAAGCGATACAGGCCCATCACCAGCACCACGCCGCTCAGCAGCAGCCCCAGCAGGAAGACCAGGTAGCGGGCGTTCATGTTTGCCTTATGCTCTTTTTTGGTGCGGTTTCGCTTCAAGCCTCATCACCTTCGTTCGCGTAGGTTCTTCTGCGGCCGCGGCCCACCAGCCTCAGCACATAGCGGTAGGGCAGCATCAGGATCAGGGAAAGGACGGTGGTGTACACGCAGGACATGAGGCCGCGCATCACGTGCCCCCCGTCCAGGCCAAAGTCCGAAATATAGCCGTACACCATCAGCACCGCGTTGAATATCACCGATGACGTCAGCGCGCAGAGCGGGATGCGCAGGTAGGGATTCATATTGTCATCCCGGCGGAAAAACTGGACGGCCCGTTTGAAAAAGCTGGCGACCTTGTTCACGAACAGGGCCTGGAAACGCGTGGTCTCGTGCTCCTGGCGCCCCATGGCCACGGCCAGCTTGCGCCGTTCCCGCTGCCGGTCGGACAGGTCGGCAAACCACTGGGCGCACAGCATCGAAATGATCGGATAGCTGAGCAGGTACAGGACCGGCACGCTGGAGAGCATGCATTCCATCAGGATGCCGATGATGCAGCCCGCGCAGAAGGCCGCCTTGCGGCCGTAGCTGACCGTGATGATGGCGATCCCGGCCAGGCTGGCGCTGGCGGTGACCGGGCCGATACTCAGATGCCGCATGACGCAGACGTCCAGCAGGTAGCTGAGAAATGTGAGAAAGACGACTCTCAGCGGGCGGACCAGCTGCTTCACTCTTCCTCTTCCTCCTCCCATTGCTGCGCGTCCATGTCAAAGGCCGGGATCGGCGTGGGCGACGGCGTGGGCGACGGCCTCGGAGTCGGGCCATCAGGCGTCGGGGTGATCCGCTGGTATTCCAGGCTGGGCTCCGGCGTCCTGGTGGCGAACACGATGGCCGGGGTCGGTGTCTCTGCCGCCGGTGCGGGCGTTTCCGTCAGCTTCGGTTCCGGCGTCGCCGCATCGACCGGGATCGGCGTCGAAACGCCGTTTTCCTCAAAGCTGGTGCCGACGTCCTCGGCAAAGCCCGGCTTCGGACGGGGGGTCGCCAGCGGCACGTACGTGCTCTGCACCTGCACCTCGCTCAGCTGCGCCGTCTCGGCATAGGACGGGATATAGCGGTAGATGATTACGTACTCCAGGTGCTGGAAGTCCACGATCGGCTCGATCACGACAAACTGCTTGTTGTCCTCCATGCCGCGCGTGCTCTCGCGCACGGTGCCGACAGGGATCCCCTTCGGAAAGGGCATGCCCACCCCGGAGGTGACCACCAGGTCGCCGGTGCGGGGCAGGTGGTTTTCCGGCAGGTAGTACATCCGGCACAGCGCCTCGCCGGTCAGGCCGTAGGTGCCCTTGACCGATCCCTGGTCCTGGTTCGAATCCATCTTCGCGGGGATCGTGGTATCGCTGTCAATGATGGTCGCCACGCGGCAGCTGGACTTCTGCACCCCATAGGTATAGCCGACCAGGCCGCCGTTGAATACCACCGGCATGTAGTCCTGCACGCCGTCGTTGGTGCCCTTGTCCAGTTCCAGCGTGACGAAGTAGTTGCCCGTATCATGTCCGATGACCGTAGCGGGGGTGGGATTCATCTTCTCATGGCCCACCATCTCCATGCGCAGGTCTTCATAGGCGTTCAGGCGCCGGGCGTACTCGTTGGACATCATGGCGATGTCTTCCAGCTCCTCGATCTTGAGGAGCGCCTGCTCGTACTCATATTCCAGGTTGCTGCGGTATTTCATCGAACGGAAATAGCCCGTCAGCCAGTTGACCGCCTTGGAAAACCCCGTCTGCACCGGCGTTACGATCCGGGAGATCGCCTGCCCGGGCCGGTCCAGGATCGGCTGGTCAAAAAAGTTGCCCAGCAGCATGATCACGATCAGGACGACCAGCATGACGCCGCCGCCCCACGCGATGACGCTGCGGACAAAACTGCCCGCGCGCTTTTCCTTCTTTTTCCTGACTGCTTTCTTCGCCATTGCGCTTACTCCTCGCCGTCCTCGCGCAGGTAGGCGCTGCGCACGATCCGGTGAAGCATATCATAGTTGTCCGTCAGCTGTCCGACGCCGATGGCAGAGCATGAGAGCGGATCCTTCGCCAGGTATACCTTGATGCCCAGCTCTGAAGCGATAAACTGGTCCAGGCCGAAGAGCAGCGCTCCGCCGCCCGTCAGGTGGATGCCGTCCCGCATGATATCGCTGCACAATTCAGGCGGCGTCTTTTCCAGGACGAACTGGATGGCCGCCAGCACCGCGTCGCAGGTCGGCTTCAGCGCATCGTGCACCTTCTGGCTCGAAATTTCCGCCGTCTGCGGCAGGTTGGTAATCAGGTCGCGGCCGCGGATCAGGGCCCGGCGCTCCTCCTTGAGCGGCAGCGCGGCGCCGAGGTCCATCTTGACCTCCTCCGCCGTCCGGTCGCCGATCAGCATATTGAAGTCCCGCTTAATGTACGCGGCGACCGCTTCGTCCATTTTCTCGCCGCCGATGCGGACCGAGCGGGAAACCACGATGCCGCCCAGCGAGATGACCGCCACTTCCGTGGTGCCGCCGCCGATATCGACCACCATGCTGCCCACCGGGTCAAAGACCGGCAGGCCGGAACCCAGCGCAGCCGCGAACGGTTTTTCGATCAGGCTCAGGCCGTTCTTGCGGACGCCGGCATACAGCGCCGCCTGCCGGACCGCGCGACGCTCGATGGGCGACATGCGGCTGGGGATCGTCACGATGGCGCGCGGCTTGACCAGGCGCGAGACGCCGATCGCCTTCCGCATGAAATAGTGCAGCAGGGTCTCCGCCATTTCAAAATCGCGGATCATGCCGTCCGTCAGCGGGCGCACGGCGGAAACGCCCTCGGTGGTCCTTCCCATCAGGGCGCGCGCATCCTCGCCGATCGCCTTGACCGTGTGCTTTCCCTTGGTGTCCACCACCAGGATGGTGGGCTCGTTGATGACGATGCCCTTTTTGCGCACGTGAACCAGCGTATTCGAGGTTCCCAGATCTATACCGATGTCAGGCGCGATAATGGCCATAGTTCCCGTCTTCCGTCCTTATTCTTCCCTGCAGTCCATGTCCTGAAGCAGCTGCCTGACCGCCGTCAGCGGCAGGCCGATCACGTTGGAGAAGCTGCCTTCTATCCGGTCGATGTACGCGCCGGCCCTGCCCTGGATGGCATAGGCGCCGGCCTTGTCAAACGGTTCGCCCGTGGCGATATAATCGTCGATTTCGGCGTCGCTCAGCGCCGTGAAATGCACGTCCGTCACCGGGCATGCCGTGAGCATCCGCCCGTCGGCGCCGATCAGCGCCACGCCGGTAAACACCTTGTGCCACCGGCCGCTCAGCGCCCGCAGCATCGCCGCGGCTTCCGCGCCGTCCCGCGGCTTGCCGTAAATCTGTCCCTGGACGACCACGATCGTATCCGCGCCAAGCACCAGGTCCCGCGGATACCGGGCCCGCACGGCGCTTGCCTTCGCGGCTGCGTTCTTCAGGGCGACCTCCTCCGGCTGCCCCTCCGCGGTTTCTTCGGCGTGCGCCGGCACGGCGATATACGGAATGCCCGCCTGGCGCAGAAGCTCCTGGCGGCGCGGTGATTCCGACGCCAAAATCAAAGGTTTACGCATGATACCGCCTTACCGTCCGTGATCGTTTTTCCGGCAGCCGCACCGCGGTCCGCCGGGTAAATCATTATAACACACTCCGCCCGTTCCGTACAGGTCATTGGAGAGATTTAACAAATCCGATGATCCCGCCGCCCAGACACCTTTCGCCGTCATACAGCACGGCGCTCTGTCCCGGGGTGACGGCCCGCTGGGGCGTGTCAAAGGTCAGCAGCAGCTGTCCTTCGCCGTCCAGGACGGCCGTACACGGCTGATCCGGCTGGCGGTAGCGGGTCTTGGCTTTCAGGCGGCATGCCGTGCCGACGGGCAGGCTGTCACCGATAAACGTCACATCCCCGCAGACGCAGGACAGGCTGTACAGCCGCGCGTCGTCATCCCCCTGGACCACGACCAGCCGGTTGCGCGCCATGTCCTTCTCCACGACAAAGTACCTGCGGCCGTCTCCCCCGCCGCCGATGCCCAGGCCGCGGCGCTGGCCGAGGGTATAGTACATCAGCCCGTCGTGGCGGCCGACCACCGTGCCGTCCGTCAGCACGATGTCGCCCGGCTGGGCCGGCAGGTACTGCTGCAGGAACTGCTTGAACCGGCGCTCCCCGATAAAGCAGACCCCGGTCGAATCCTTTTTCTCGCTGACCGGCAGCCCCTCCGCCCGCGCCAGCGCCCGGACTTCGGCCTTGGTCATGCCGCCCACCGGGAACAGGCTCTGCCGGAGCTGCGCCGACTTCAGCATGTACAGGAAATAGCTCTGGTCCTTGGCTGGGTCCAGGCCCTTGAGCAGGTCGCCCCGGTCGTTGGTCCGGACGAAATGGCCCGTGGCCATCCTGTCCGCCATCAGGGTTTTCGTATAGTCGAGGAACGCCTTGAATTTGATCTCCCGGTTGCACAGCACATCCGGGTTCGGCGTGCGCCCGGCGCGGTACTCCTCCAGAAACAGGGCAAAGACCCGGTCCCAGTATTCCTGCGCGAAATTGACGGAATAGTACGGGATCCCGATCCGCTCGCACACGCGCTGGACATCCCGCCAGTCGCTCTCCGCGGTGCAGACGCCGTTTTCGTCCTTTTCGTCCCAGTTGTTCATGAACACGCCGATCACGTCGTGGCCCTGCCGCTTGAGCAGCAGCGCCGCCACCGACGAGTCCACGCCGCCGGACATGCCTACTACGACCCGCATGGCCAGAATCCTCCGCGCCTCATGTACTCCGGCAGGCGCGCGTCCAGCTCGGCCAGCACCTGCCCGACCGGCTGACCCGCGTCGATGGTCAGGTAGCGGCCGCTTTCCTCCTCCGCCAGGCGGTCAAACGCCTCCTGCGCGCGGATGAAGAAATCCCGCCGTTCCCGCTCGATGCGGTCCGGCTCCGACGCGGCGCGCCGCCGCGCCAGCGACTGGTCGGCGTCCAGCCGCAGGTAGATCGTGATGTCCGGCATGCACAGGCGCATCGCTTCCGCGTTGTAGGTCCGGATCGTTCCCACGCCCAGCCGGCGTCCCGCGCCCTGGTAGGCCAGGGAGGAGTCGACATACCGGTCGCAGATCACCGCTTTGCCGGCGGCGATGGCGGGCAGGATCACATCCGTCACATGCTGGTACCGGGAAGCGGCGTACAGCAGCGCTTCCGCTGTCGGCGTCATCTCCGAATGCTCCGGGGCCAGCAGCAGGGCCCGGATGCTTTCCGATATCGGGCAGCCGCCGGGTTCCCGCGTGTGCGTGACCGCATACCCCTGGTTGGCCAGCCACGTGTCCAGATGCCGGGCCACGGTCGTCTTGCCGCACCCATCCAGGCCTTCCAGGGAGATCATCAGTCCCCGCGGCGCCGGCGGTTCAGGCAGCAGGAGCGCGGCCAGCGCGGCCGGATCCGCCGCATGGCAGGCCTTCTGCCCCGCCCCGGGCGTCCATGCGCCGCCAAAGCCGTAATCCGCGTAAATGCCTTCGATGCCCGCTTCGGCGGCGCCCTGCATATCGTCCGCCGTATCCCCGATCATGACCGCCCGGCCCGGGTGCCGCACCAGGATGCGGCGGATCAGGTCCGCTTTCTGGTTATCCTGGGATTCGGGCTGCGCACATTCCACCTCGGTGAACCAGGGCAGGATGCCGAAGTGCGACAGGATGCGCAGCGTGACGGCGCGCGGCTTGCCCGTCGCGACCGCCAGGCAGGTCCCGCGCTCCGAAAGGGCGCGCAGCAGCGGCCGGATGCCCGGATACAGCCGGTTTTCAAGATAGCCCACCGATTCAAAGCGCTCCCTGTACAGACGCAGGGCTTCCAGCGCTTCCGTTTCCGGCAACTCCCAGTACCGGGCAAAGCTCATCATCAGCGGCGGGCCGATCAGCCCGGTCTGCTGCTCCTGGGGCAGCATGGGACGGCCGAGCCGCTCCATCGCATACGCCACCGACCGGAGGATGCCCTCGCTGTTGTCGCTCAGCGTACCGTCCAGATCAAAAATGACCGTATCAAACACGTGCTTCACCTCAAAAAAAGAATCTGTGCAACCGGTAGAGCTGCACAGAGCTGGCGGGGACCATGCCCGCGGGGACTACTCAACAGCGATCAGGTAGTAATACAGCGGCTGGCCGCCGTACTGGACGTCCACATCGCAGTCCGGATAGCGTTCCACGAATTCGTCCGCCAGGCTCCTGGCCGACGCTTCCGTCGTGTCCGCGCCGTAATACAGCGTAATCAGGCTGTCGTCCTCGGTGACGATCTGGTCGGTCAGCGACACGGCCACGTCATGGATGCTGTCGCCCTTTTCGGCGACCTTGCCGTTCGCCAGGCCGATGATATCGCCCTGCTTGATATGCAGTTCCTCAAACTCGCTGTCGCGGACCGCATAGGTAATGGTCGCGGTGCGGACCCGCTCGGCCGCTTCCTGCATCTTCTGCGCGTTCTCGTCCGCGGACAGGTCCGGCTGGAAGGCGACCGCCGCGGCAATGCCCATCGCCACGTTCTTGGTCGGAATCACGATCGCGTTGCTGTCCGACATTTCCGCCGCCTGCTGGGCTGCCAGGATCACGTTGCCGTTGTTGGGGAAGATAAACACGTTCTCCGCCGACACGGACTCGATCGCCTTGGCCAGGTCCTCGATGGAGGGGTTCATGGTCTGGCCGCCCTCCACGATCGCGTCGATCGCCAGGTCCTTGAATATGGTGGAGAAGCCTTCGCCCATGGAGACCGTGATCATTGCGTAGGGCTTCTTTTCCTTCTGCTCCTCCGCTTCGGCAGGCGCTTCCTCCTCCGGCTGCTCCGCCGCCTTGAGGTTCAGGAGCTCAAAATCGGTCAGGTCGCCCAGGATCTGGCCGTACTGCAGCGCCTTGCCGGGGTCGTTGGTCTGGACCCGCACGCTCAGCTTCTTCAGGTCGCCCTCGATCGCGACGCCGTCGCCGATCCGGTTCAGCTGGCGCTTCAGCAGGTCGATGTCCGACTGCGTTGCCTTCTTGCCGATATGGAAGATCGTATAGCGCACCCCATAGGTGTACGCGCTGGCCGCCCAGGTCATCGCCTGCTGCGCCTGCTCGGCCTGCTCGCGGGCTTCCGCCTGTTCAGCGGCGGTGTCGATGGACTCGCCCCTCAGCACCGCGGCGTAGCCGGAATAGATCAGCATCAGGCCGCGCCCGCCGGCGTCCACCACGCCGGCCTGCTTGAGCACCGGCAGCATGTCCGGCGTCCTTTCCAGGATCGCCTCGCCGGTGCTCAGGATGTTTTCAAACAGCGCGTCGTAGTTGTCAGGCTCCCGTTCCGCCTGTTTGACGGCTTCCTCCGCGATGACGCGGGCGACGGTCAGGATCGTGCCTTCCTTCGGCCGCATGACCGCCTTGTAGGCCGTCTCCGCGCCCTTTTTCAGCGCGGCGGCAAACTGCACGGGCGTGATCGCGTCCACCCCGTCCAGCGCCCTGGCAAAGCCGCGGTACAGCTGGCTCGTGATGACGCCGCTGTTGCCGCGCGCGCCGCGCAGGGCGCCCTTGGCCAGCGCGCCGGCCGCCTCGCCCGCGTTCGCGTATTCCTTCGCGTTGACCTCGCGCACCGCGGAGGCCATGGTCAGGGACATGTTGGTGCCCGTATCACCGTCGGGCACGGGGAATACGTTGAGCGCGTCTACTTTTTCGCGGTTTTTCTCCAGAAGGGCGGTCCCGGCGAGGACCATCTCCCGGAGCATCAGACCGTCGATGGTACTTACATCAATCATTATACGCGAATTCCTTCCACACTGATATTGACGCCGCGCACCTTCACGCCGGTCATGCTTTCCAGCTTGTACTTGACGACCTCGACGATGGTCTTGCAGACCTCCGCCACGGACACGCCGTACTCTACGACGATATACAGGTCGACGTTCAGCTGGTCCTCCACCATGCGGACCTGGACACCCTTGCTCAGGTTCTCACGCCCCAGCCATTCCACGATGCCGTCCTTGGCCCGTTTGGAGGACATGGCGACGATCCCGTAGCATTCCAGAGCGGCGTATCCGACGACCTTCAACAGTACATCTTCTGAAATATAGATGGTTCCGACATCCGTCTTGATCTTGCATTCCATACATCAGCCCTCCAGTCATCAGAAAAAGTGCAATGATAGTATACACTCTTTTTTTTGAGAACGCAATAAGATTTTTGTTGCCGGGGGCGTCAGGCAGGCGCAGGAAAAGGCAGCCGCACCATCTCCGGCACGGCTGCCCGCAGGGATATTCAGGGGATTCGGATTACATGACAACGCGGATTTCGGTCTGT
>CACXEB010000050.1 GCA_902766515.1 uncultured Eubacteriales bacterium | reverse complement strand
GCGCACGGTGCTCCGGGGCGCCTGCATCCACCATGACAACGGGGTGCTGGGCGCCTGCACCTATCCGGAAGCGGAGGAAAGGCGGGTCCGCATCCTGAAGGAGGCCGGCTACAACGCGATCCGCTCGGCGCACAACCCCGCCTCCCGGTACCTGCTGGACGCCTGCGACCGGCAGGGCATGCTGGTGATGGACGAATACGTGGACTGCTGGTACATGCACAAGACGGAGCATGACTACGCTTCCCACGTATCCGAATGGTGGGAGCGGGACCTCAGGAGCATGGTGGACAAGGATTACAGCCACCCCTGCGTCATCATGTATTCCACCGGCAACGAGGTCGCCGAGAGCGCGCAGCCCAGGGGCATCCAGCTGCAGCGGGACTTTACCGCCGCCCTGCACCAAATGGACCCGACGCGCCCGGTCACCTGCGGCATCAACATCTTCTTCAACTTCCTGTCCAGCGCCGGGTTTGGCGTGTACAGCGATGAAAAAGCCCGGAAACAGGCGCAGGCGGCGGAACAGCAGAAAGCCGCGCAGCCGGCAAAGAAGAAAAAAGCCGTGGGGTCGGAGTTTTTTAACAACATGGCTGCCCGGCTGGGAACGGACTTCATGAAGTTCGGCGCCTGGCTGCCGCCGTGCGACTGGAAGACCCGGGACGTGTTCTCCGCCATGGACGTGGCGGGCTACAATTACGGCAACTGGCGGTACCGCAAGGACTGCCGGAAGTATCCGGACCGGCTGATCCTGGGCACGGAGACCCTGATCGGGGACGCGCGGCCCTTCTGGGAACTGGCAAAAACCCATCCGAGGATCATCGGCGATTTTGTCTGGGCGGGCTGGGATTACATCGGCGAGTGCGGCGGGGACAGCCCGGAGTACGGCAGTTATCGCACGGACCGTGAAGAGGACCGCATCCGGGGCGGCACCTGCCGCGTCGATATCACCGGCAAACTGACGCCGGAAGCGGACTATACGCGGGTGGTGTTTGACCTGGAGAAGCAGCCCCGCCTGGCGGTCATACCGCCCAGTGAGGATCAGAAGCCCGTCCTCACCGGCTGGCAGCTGACCCGGGCGATCCGCAGCTGGAGCTATCCGGGCTGCGAGGGAAAGCCGGCGGAAGTGGAGGTCTATTCGACGGCCGGAAGCATCCGCCTCACGCTCAACGGAAAGACGGTGGCTGAAAAGCGGGTGCCCGGCAGCTGCCGGGTCCTCTTCCGCGTGCCCTACGAGGCGGGGGAGCTCCGCGCCGAGGCGCTGGATGCGCAGGGCCGGGTCACGGGCAGCGACGCGCTGGTCAGCGCAGGCCCGGCCACGCTGCTCCGCCTGGAAGCCGAATCCGGCGCCTGCCGGCCGGGGAAAATGGTGTACCTGCGGATCCGCTATACGGATGAGAACGGGGAAACGCAGCCCCTGACGCGGCGGACAGTCCGCATCAGCGCCGACAACGGCACGGTCATGGGCACGGCCAACGGCTGCACCTTCTTTCAGGGCAACTATGCCCAGAGCGCCGTCCCCACGTATTTCGGGGAAGCGCAGGCGGTCGTCCGGGCGGGGACCGCGGGAACGGTCCGGGTGACCGCCTCGGACGGCGAGCTCACGGCTGAAGTGACAATTGACTGCAAGGAGCAAACGGCATGAGCGGACAGCAGGCATATTGGATCTGGTATCCGGGCGACCTGGAGCTTTACCATGCGCTCAGACAGAACTTCTCCCGGGTGGAGCGCGGCTGCGCCTGGCCGGCCTTCTGGAAAAGCGACGGCTTCCGGCAGCGGGTCACCTACCGGCGGCGCTATACCCTTCCGGCGCCGGAGACCTTCCGGGTCATCGGCGGGCCGGATACGGTCGGCTACGTGCTGGTCAATGACAGGAAATATCCGCTGGGCGCGGAAATCTCCTGCCCCGCCGGCGCTGTGCGCGTATCGGTGCACGCCGCCTGCATTGGGTGTGTGCCCGCCATCTATGCGGCGGGGGAGACCGTCTGTTCGGACGGAAGCTGGACGGCCGAGGACTACTGCCTGCCCCCTGTGCAGGCGGCCTGCAGCCGGTATTTTACCCGGCCGGACCAGCGGATCGACCAATGGCCGATGCTGGAAAAGGCGTATGCGCCTGTCCGGGCGGAAGCGGTGAACGGCGGCGCGCTCTTCACCTTTGAAACCGAGCTGACCGCGCGGCTGCATATCGCCCCCCGGATCCCCGGCGCGATGCCCGGAACGGTATTCCTGGGCGAATCCCGGGAAGAAGCGCTGGCGGGGGAGGCGTGCTACTTCTCCTGCGCGCCCGACCCGGAAACCGGGCTCACCCCCCGGCAGGCGCTGCGGTTTGCCTTCCTGCCGGGCGTGCGGTCCGAAGACGTCCGCGTACAGGCGCGCCATCAGTACGTGGACATCCCCGTGCGGGCGCGCTTTGTCTGCGACGACGAAGCGCTGAACCGGATTTTTGCGGTGGCGGCGCACACCTTTTCCCTGTGCTGCGACGTATTTTTCCTGGACGGCGTGAAGCGGGACAAGTGGATTTGGAGCGGCGATGCCTATCAATCCCTATTCGTGAACCGGTATCTCACCGGGGACAAGGACATCGAGCAACGCACCCTGATCGCCCTGCGGGGCAACGACCCCGTGGCCACCCACATCAACACCATCCTGGATTATTCGCTGTTGTGGATTATGGCCATGGGCGAGCATGAGGAAACCTATCATGACACGGCCTTCCTGCGCCGGATGTGGTCCCAGATGGCAAGCCTGATGGACTTGATCATGCGTCAGCGGGACGAGCACGGCTTTGTCGTCGGGCGGAAGCAGGACTGGGTGTT
>CACXEB010000049.1 GCA_902766515.1 uncultured Eubacteriales bacterium | reverse complement strand
CTTGCGGGCGGATTCCTCACGCAGGTATTCCTTGCGGGAAGCCACGATGCGCTTCTTTTCCTTGTTGACGTCGATGATCTTCAGCTTGAGGGGCTGGCCCACGAACTGCTGGATCTTCTCGACATAATGCTGAGCCAGGTGAGAAGCGGGCACGAACGCGCGCACGCCGCCGGCATCCGCCAGCAGGCCGCCCTTGACGGCTTCCTTGCCCACGGCGTCGATGTACTCGCCGTTCTCATACTTCTGCATGAGCTCTTCCCAGACCTTGCGGTTGACGATGTTGCGCTGGGAGAGGATGACGTTGCCGTCGCCGTCGTTGACCTTGATGACCTCGACCTCGATCTGGTCGCCCACTTTGACGTCCTGATCAGACAGGTCGCTGCGCTTGATGAGGCCATCGGACTTGTAGCCGATGTTGACGCAGACTTCGTCTTCGCCCACCTGTACGACCGAACCGGTAACAGTCTGACCGGGACGGATGCGTACCAGCGTAGCCTCGATGTCGTCCATAAAGCTGCGCTTGTTTTGCTCTTCCTCGGTCAAGGCGGCTTCTTCTTCGACCGCAGCTGCGGCTACCTCAACTGCCTGCTCTGTGGCTTCCGCCGCTTCCTGGACGGCTTCAGCCGCTTCCTGCGCTGCAGTTTCCACGGCAGCCTCGGCTTCTGTGACTTTGTTCTGTTCCGTTTCGTTCATAACAGTGACAACCTCCTTATATGACCAATCCGGTGTGGACGCACCGGCGGCTATTCCAATCAATTCTGTCCGGCTGTCGCAGAAATCCGGGGGGATCTCCGCGGCGGTTTCGATCAGCAGGGTCCGCGGACAGACGGCCTTGCAGGTTTCGTAGAGCTTGCGGGTGTTGGCGCTTTTTCTGCCCCCGACCACGATCATGCAGTCGGCGCGGCCGGCCAGCTCCATGGCGGCTTCCTGCCGGTGGCTGGTGGCCTGACAGATCGTGCGCCGCGCCTCCAGGTCCGGATAGCGCCTGCGCAGGACTTCGACGGCCTCCTCCCATTGCCGGGGCGGATAGGTGGTCTGGGCGACCAGCAGCGGCTTTGACAGGGGCGGCAGCGTGTCCGCGTGCGCCGCGTCGGGGATCACATGCACCCATTTCCCGCCGTATCCGGCCGTCCCGATGATTTCGGGATGATCCGGATTGCCCAGCAGGATGACAGGCCGGCCCTCTTCGGCGCACTGGCTGACCGTGCGGTGCAGGGCGCGGACAAACGCGCAGGTCGTGTCGACGACCGTCAGTCCGAGCGCTTCGCATCGGCGGACCGTTTCGGGCGGCTCGCCGTGGCTGCGCAGGATGACCAGCGCGTGGGGCGGGGCGTCCTCCGGGCGGCTGATGATGCGCACGCCCCGGGCGGTGAAAGCTTCCAGCGCCTGGGCATTGTGGATCAGTTCCCCGAGCATCGCCACTGGCTGCCCTGCCGCCTGTGCCGTCTTGACCGCATCCAGCGCTGTCCGCACTGCTTTGGTCACACCGTCGCAGTAGCCCGCGTACCTGGCAATCTCACAGGGCATGGTCCGCGTACACCTCCCGACGGTTATTCGACTTTATATTCGCGGTAAATCCCATATTTCCTGCTATAGTTGTAAAATTTTTTGGTGCGGGACGGGAAAAACCGCTTGACAGCCCCAAATAAATTGATACAATTCAATTGTACCAAATCAAAGGAGGTTCCTTCCATGGCCAGCATTTATGATTACACCGTCCCCGCCGCCAACGGCGAAACCGTTTCCCTTTCCGCGTACAAGGGCAAGGTCCTGATCGTGGTCAACACCGCGACCGGCTGCGGCTTCACCCCGCAGTACAAGGACCTGGAAAGCATGTACGAGCAGTATCATGACCAGGGGCTGGAAATCATCGACGTGCCCTGCAACCAGTTCGCGGGCCAGACGCCCGGCACGGACGAGGAGATCCATGAGTTCTGCACCCTCAAGTACCACACGCAGTTCCCGCAGATGAAGAAGTCCGATGTCAACGGCGAGAACGCCCTGCCGCTGTATGCCTGGCTCAAATCCCAGAAGGGGTTTGAAGGCTTCGGCAAGGGCCCGGCCGCGCTGGCCATGGGCCTGATGCTGAAGAGGATCGACAAAAACTATAAGGAAAATCCCGACATCAAGTGGAATTTCACCAAGTTCGTGATCGATCGTGAGGGCCGGGTGGCGGCGCGCTTTGAGCCGACCGCGCCGATGGCGGAAGTGTCCCGGTGCGTGGCCTCGCTGCTGTGATGCGTCCGGAAGACGAAGCCCTGCGGCTGCAGAACCAGCTGTGCTTCCCGCTCTATGCGGCGGCGCGGAAGGTCACGGGCCTGTACCAGCCGTTTCTGCAGCCGCTTGGGCTTACCTATACCCAGTATGTCGCGATGCTCGCCCTCTGGGAGGAGGACGGCGTCAGCGTCAGCGCCCTGGGGGAGCGGCTGTATCTGGACAGCGGCACCCTGACCCCGCTGCTCAAAAAGCTGGAGCAGCGCGGCCTGCTGACGCGGCAGCGGTCCGCCGGGGACGAGCGCGTGGTGGTCCTCCGGCTGACGGAGGCGGGGCGGGCCCTGCGGGAGCAGGCCCGCGGCATCCCGGCCCGGGTCGGCGCGTGCGTCCCGCTGGCGCCCGGGGACGCGGTGACCCTGTACCGGCTGCTGCACAAAATCCTGGAAATGACAACAGCCTGTCCGTGAAGGACAGGCCGTTTTTTTTGCGCCGATATTTTATTATACCGTGGCCGGCAGGGTGTGGACGGTCGTCGGGTCCATGTGGGCCAGGTCCGGCGTGCCGGTGCGCAGCATCATGGCGCGCAGCTCGTCCGTAAAGGCGCGCAGCGTCTCCGCCATGGCGGCGGGGCCGCCCTCCTCAAGCGGCGGGATCAGCGGCCGGCCGACGGAGACTGCGTCCGCGCCCAGCGCGAGCGCCTTGTAGGCGTCAAAGCCGTCCTGGATGCCGCCGTCCACGATCAGCGCGAGGCTGCGGCCGACGGCGCTGCGGATCTTCGGCAGCAGCATGGTCGGCGGGACGGCCCAGCGCATGAGACCGTTGTGATGGCTGAGGATGACGCCGGCGCATCCGATCTCCGCGCAGGTGACGGCGTCCCGGACGCTCAGCGCGCCCTTGATGACGAAGGGCAGGCGGGTGGCGCGGACCAGGTCTTTCAGTTCGTCCAGGGTCGGCAGCTTCATTTGGAAGCCGGCTACCAGGGAATCCTGGTCGTCCCGCACGTTGACCGCGTGCTCCACGTCCATCCCGACGGCGATGGCGCCGTTTTCCTCCGCGCAGCGGATGCGGCTCAGAATGGCTTCCGGATCCGCGTAGGGCTTGATGATTTTGATGATTTTCGCGCCGGTCGCCAGCGTCTGGCGAAGCTCCTCACAGCTGCCCATGCCGATAAAGCAGGCGGCGTCCGCCTCCTTCGCGCCCCGGGCGAAGGCCGGCATGCCGGGATTCAGGTGGCTGAGGGCCCCGGTGGTGATGGGGGTCGAAAACGTGTGCCCGAACAGGGTCAGCCGGGGATCGGGCCGGACGGCGCCGACGATGCGGCTTTCCACCACGAGGCTGTCCAGGTACCGGCGGTTGATGGCGATGGAATCGCCGGAAAGCGGTCTCTCCTGATTCATAAGTCACCTCACGAAATGCGGATGCCGGCGCGGGCGGCCGCTCCGGCCACGTAGTCATAGGCTGCGCGGTATTCTTCCTCCGTACGCATGTGCTCCAGCAGTGCGGGCGCGTCGGCGGGCAGGTACCGGTCGATGATCCGCAGGACCTGTTCATAGTCCAGGTTGCCCTGCCCAGGCGCGCATTCCTCGATCACGGTGGTCATGCGCCGGGGATCCAGGCGGCTGTCCTTGATGTGCGTGCTCAGGATGTACGGCCCCAGCAGCCTGAAGCAGTCCTCGATGAACGCCTCCGCCGCCAGCGCGCGCCGGGGGCAGTTGATCATGTTGACGAAATCCATGTGGACGCCGAAGCGCGGGCGGTCCACATCCCGGATCAGCTGCAGGTACGCCTCCGGGCTGTCGGGCACCATCCAGGGCATCGGCTCGATGCAGTAGCAGGCCTGCTCAGGCTGCACATCGTCCAGGATCTCCCGGATGCTCGCGATGATCCGGCCATAGGTTTCCGGGGTGAAGTTGCTCCTGTCCGCCGCGTCCCAGCCGACGGCGCTCGACGTGCCCACGATGTTGACGCAGCAGGGGATGCCGGTCTCATCCGCCAGCCGGAGCTGACCCTTGGCGAACGCCATCGCCTCCGCCGCTTTCTCCCCGTCGGGATCCAGCAGGTTCCGCCACACGCCGATCTCGGCGATCTTCACGCCGTGCCTGCGCGTGATGTCCAGATAGGCCGCAATGTCCCTGCGGGGCGTGCCGCAGTGAAACGGCGCGGTCACCGCCCTGAACCGGGAACGGATCAGCAGCGTTTCCCATTCCGCCGGGCTGTCATAGCGTCCCGGCACAGTGCCTCCTAACAGCATAGGTTCCTGTCCCTCCTGTTCTTTCCGGTCAATAGCCGATTTCGGCCAGAATGCGGTCGGTCACGCGCGCGGTCATCAGGCTGAACGCCCGGGTGACGTGCGGCTGCTCCCCGCAGCGGATGCAGCGTCCCAGCTGGGCGACTTCGAGCATGTAATTGCTCGGCGCGTGCACGGTTTTGGTGACGGCCGCGCCGCCGCGGATCACCGTATAGGGGATGTCGCCGCGCTGGTTGAACTGCACGGGGGAAATGATCTCGCCCTCGGTGCCGCGGATGTGGAACAGGTCCAGCCGTCCGGAGGGCAGCAGCATGCCGCAGTCCAGGTGGGCGATCAGGCCGTCGTCGTACAGCAGCAGGGCGGACGTGAAGGAGTCGATCCCCTGCTCGGTGTAATGGGTCGCGGCCCGGACGCTGTCCGGCTCCCGGCCCAGCATCCACATGGCCATGCTGATGGCGTAGCAGCCCAGGTCGTACAGCGAGCCGCCGCCCGCTTCCTTCCGCAGGCGGAAGTCCGTGATGGGCCGCTGGCCGCCGAAGAAGGCGGATTCGAGATACCGGACGCCGCCGATGGCGCCGCTGTCCAGCTCCGCCTTCAGGGCCTGGATGATCGGGCTGTGCAGGTAGGCGAACGCCTCCATCAGGAAGACGCCGTTTTCCTCCGCAGCCCGGAACATCTCCTCCGCCTGGGCCGCGGACAGGGCCAGCGGCTTTTCGCACAGCACGTGCTTGCCCGCCCGCATTGCCCGGACGGCCCACTCGCAGTGAAGGTCGTTGGGCAGGGGAATGTATACCGCCTCCACCGCCGGATCCTCCACCAGCGCGTCATAGCTGCCGTAGGCCTT
>CACXEB010000048.1 GCA_902766515.1 uncultured Eubacteriales bacterium | reverse complement strand
GGACGCGGTGCGGGACGGCGCGTGGCAGGCCTGGACCTTCGGGCCGGCGCTGCTGGACACGGACGGCTCCGCCCTCACCCGTTTCTCGAGCACCAACCGGATGATCTCCGCCAACCCGCGCACGGCGATCGGCTACTATGAGCCGGGGCATTACTGCATGGTGGTGGTCGACGGCCGGGGGACGTCGGCGGGCATCAGCCTGCCGGACCTGAGCCAGCTGTTCCATGACCTGGGCTGCGCTGCGGCCTACAACCTGGACGGCGGCGATTCCTCCGTCATGGTCTGGAACGGCGGGGTCGTCAACGACCCGTCCCGGGGCGGCCGCGAGTCCAGCGACGCGCTGCTGATCGCGGAGGTGAACGGGCATGAGTAAGCTCAGAGCTGTCCTGGGGCACCTGACCGTGATCCTGGCGGTGATGTTCGCGGTCTTCCTGGTGCTGGACCAGTTCAACCCGATGATGAATTTCGTGGACAACCCGATCTCCCGCTGGCTGCTGGCCGTCCTGTGCCTGAGCGGCGCGGGCTGCGGCATCCTGGGCTGGATGCCGGAAAAATGAGCACCGGGCGGGCCGTTCAGGCCCGCCCTGCCCCGCAGAATGCGGCTGTTCCGACGGTAAAAGGAGACGTACATGAGGATTCTGCTGGCCGAAGACGACCGGGACCTGTGCCGGGCGGTCAAGGCCCTGCTGGAGCGCAGCGGCTATACGGTGGACGCGGTGGATAACGGCGCGGACGCGCTGGATTACGCGGCAGACACGGCGTATGACGGGATCGTGCTGGACTGGATGATGCCCGAGCTGGACGGCGTTGAGGCGCTGAGGCGCATGCGGGGGCAGGGCATCTCCGTGCCCTGCCTGCTGCTGACGGCCCGGGACGCCGTCGAGGACCGCGTGACCGGCCTGGACGCCGGCGCAGACGATTACCTGCCCAAGCCCTTTGATGCGGGGGAGCTGCTGGCGCGCGTGCGGGCCATGCTCCGCCGCCGGGACAGCTATGTGCCGGACCTGGTGACCTGCGGTGACCTGACCCTGGACAAGGGCAGCTGCGAGCTGCGCTGCGGGGCGCAGGGCATCCGCCTGACGGGCAAGCTGTATCAGCTGATGGCGCTGTTTATGGAAAACCCGGGCGTCCTCTTCTCCGTCCAGCAGCTGATGGACCGGGTGTGGAGCTGGGACGCGGAAGCGGGCATCAACGTGGTGTGGGTCAACATCTCCCAGCTGCGCAAGAAGCTGTCCGAGCTCGGTACGCGCGCGGAAATCCGCGTCCACCGGGGCGTGGGCTATTCGCTGGAGGCCGGGTCATGATCCGCAGGCTGCGCCGCCGGTTTATCCGCATCGCCCTGATCGCGCTGACCGTGGCGATGGTGCTGGTGACCGGCGTCGTGAACCTGGTGCACTGGGTCAGCGTGCGCGGCGAGCTGCAGGACACCCTCGACTTCCTGGTCGATATGGGCGGCATGGACGCGCCGGGCAAGGGCGGCCGGCTGACGGGCAAGCCCAAGCACACCCGCAACGTCGTCAGCGAGGCTTCCTGGTTTTCCGTGTTTCTGGACGCCCGGGGCCAGATCCGCGTCATGAACCTGAACAGCATGACCGACGCGGACGAGGACACCGCCGCGGCCCTCGCGCAGGAAGCGCTGGCCTCCGGGCGGGAGACCGGCTGGCTGTCGGACTATCTGTACCGGATGACGGACACGGGCGGGGCCCGGATGCTCCTGTTCCTGAACTGCGAGACCAAGCGCACGGCGGCCGTGACGCTGGCCTGCATCTCCGGCGCGGCCTGCCTGGGCGGCATCCTGCTGGCCTGGCTGATCGTGTCCCTTGCCAGCCGCCGGGCGATCGGGCCGATCATCCGCAACATGGAACAGCAGAAGCAGTTTATCACTAACGCGAGCCACGAGCTGAAGACCCCGCTGACGGTGATCTCGACCAATATGCAGCTACTGCAGATGGAGGCCCCGGGCAGCCCGTGGGTTGCCAGCACACAGAAACAGACGGCGCAGATGCGCCGTCTGGTCGAGGAACTGGTATACCTTTCCCGCCTTGAGGAGGAGGGCGCGCCGCTGGCGATGGAGCCGCTGCGGCTGGACAGCCTGCTCATTGACGCGGCGGAGCCGTTTCGGGACATGGCGGAGTTTGCCGGCAAGCGGCTGACCGTCCGGGCGGACGCGCCGGTCACGGTGACGGGCGACCGGGCGAGCCTGGAGCGGCTGCTGTCCACCCTGCTGGACAATGCCGTCAAGTACGGCGCGCCGGAGGGGGAGATCACGGCGGAGGTCCGTCAGGAGGGCCGCCAGGCCGTGCTGACCGTGACCAACCCGGTGACGGAGCCGCTGACCAGGGACCAGCTGAGCCAGATGTTCAACCGTTTCTACCGCGCCGATCCGTCGCGCAGCAAGGATCGCCAGGAAGGCTTCGGGATCGGCCTGGCCATCGCGGCCGCTATCGCCGAAAAGCACGGCGGTACGATCGAAGCCCGTATGGCGGGCGACACGGCGCTGGCCATGGTGTGCCGGCTGAACCGGTGATCCATTCGATTCAGGGCAGGGGATCCAGGCGGATATTGCCGGAGGTGGAGCGGAGCGTGACGGACGCGCTGCCGTCGCCGCAGAGGTAATCATTGCCTTCCTTCTGCAGCGCCAGCCCGGTGTCGAAGCGCCCGTTGGTGACGCTGACATGCGCGCGGAAGCCGGGCTCAGTGGGCAGGAATGCGCTGATGTTGCCCGAGGTGACGCCCGCGTCCAGGCGGTCCAGTCTGCCCAGCCGGATGGTGGCGTTGGCGCTGGTGCCCTTGAGCTCGACGGTACCCGCGTCGGTGATTTCGACGGCCAGGGTGCCGCTGGTCGCGGTGGTTTTGCAGTCGCCGACCTTCGCGGCGGTGACCTGAATGCGGCCGGAGGTGACGGAGGCCTGCACCTTTTCGGCGGTGTCCGCCTCGATCCGGATGTTGCCCGAGGTGGCGCTTGTCAGGACCTGGCGCACCGTTCCGGACAGGGTCAGGGTCATGTCGCCGGAGGTCATCTTGCTGTCGACAGTGTCAGCGCTGGCAGCGGCCGTGATCTCGCCGGACGTGACCTGCAGCTTCAGGCTGTCCGCCCGGAGGGCCGGGATGATCAGTTCGCCCGACGTGGCCTCCAGCCGGACATCGCCCAGGGCGGCCCCTTCCGGCAGGGTCAGGGTCAGCTCTTTCTTGAGGTTCCAGGACAGGTGGAACGCGCCGGATCTGGCGTAGCGGACGCGCAGGGTATCCCCGTCCAGCCACCACCGGAGCTTCAGGTCGTCGGGAATGTCCTTCGTGGCGGTTTCGCTGATCAGGACGGTCGGCTCGCTGTGGTAGGCGATGGTCACCTTGCCGTCGATCCAGTCGACATCCAGGTTCCGCACGGCGCCTTCAACTGTCGTTCCGCCTGCCGTATACTGTTCCGCGGAGGCGTACCGGTAGCCGATGCCGCCCCATACGCCGGTCAGGCTCATGATGACCGCGCCGACCAGCAGCACGGCGCAGACGATCAGGGAGATCCGTAAAATCTGATTCTTGTTCATGACTGTTTTCCTCCATGCAGTTTGATTTCAAGCACTGCCAGCCCGATGCCCGCGAGCGAGCCGACCAGCAGCAGGAAGTTCCGGAAGGTGAAGCCGCGGCTGGCGGCGATCATGTTCATCATATTGACGAACAGCGCAGCGTCCAGCGCGAGGACGATCACTGCGCGGCTGGCGCCGCCGATCAGCCGCCGGACCGGCTGGGCCTTGATCGCGAAGGGCAGGAAAATGGCTGCCAGACCGAACAGCGACGCGCTGGCGGCAATCCAGAACCAGCCGCCTCCGGTCAGCAGGCTCACGACCGCCAGCAGGAGGACGAGGCTCGCTATGAAGGCGTTGAAGGTCCAGAACAGCCGGTCCTCCGCGACGGTCAGGGGTGTGATCACCAGCGCGGCCACGACCGTCATCGCGGCCAGGACGATCAGGAACCAGCTCAACGGGCCGCCCGAGGCGATGTTGACCACCAGGCAGATCAGCAGCGGGATCATCATCAGCCCGGCGATCAGAGAACCCACGGCGGCGGAACGGCGCCTGAGGCGGACGGCTCCATAGCGGATCACGTCCGTTTTTTCCGTTTCCAGGTCCTGCTCGATCCGGCCGTCCCTGAGGTGATCCAGCAGGCTTTTGCACGCCGGGCAGTCCCGGACGTGCGTCTCCACCAGCGTACGGCTGGCGGGGCTGCATACGTCGTCCGCGTACAGCGGCAGCAGGTCGCGCACGACATCACATTCATTCATCAATGCTCATCCATCCTTTCCTGGAGCTTCAGCCTGGCGCGGTGGTAGGTGACGCGGGCCCAGTTTTCGGTCTTCCCGAACACGGTGCCGACCTCCCGGAAGCTCAGCTCCCCAAATACCCGGAGCTCGAAGACCTCGCGGTACGGTTCTTCCAGGGTGTGCAGCGCCATGTGGATCCGAAGCGAGGTGTCCCGGTCGGCGACCTGCTGCTCGATCCCTTTCATGGGATCCGGCAGGTCCTCCGGCATGTCCCCGCGCTTTGCCTGGCGGCGGGTCTCGTCATAATAGAGGTTCCTGGCGATCGCGCACAGCCAGGTCACTTCGTCCGCAGCGCCCTGGTAGCCGTGCTGTTTCCTGAATGCCCGGAAGAAAGCTTCCTGGGTGATCTCCTCCGCTTCCGCACGGTCCCGGGACAGTGTCATCACGTAGGAGAACACCCGCATGTAGCATGCCTGGTAGAGCTTTCCGAACGCTTCCTGCGTCACCTCATCACCTCCTGTTCGGTCAGGCTCGCCGGTTAGACGGACGAATACGGAATTCGTTACAACTTTTTTGTAAAAAATTTTCGTTCGCGGAAACGGGCGGCAAAAAGCCGCGCCGCATGATTATAATCGCAATCCCGCCCGGGCGCAATACGCCGCCGGGCATCCCTCCGGAGTAAAGCGCGCCCGCAGGAAAACGGCGGCGTTTGACACGCCTGCCGTTTTGTACTACAATGCGGATGGAACACGCTATCTGAACGGAAGGAACGTTTGAATGAGCAAGCGGGGGATGACAGTCATGCGGGCGGTGCGCGTCGCCCTGGCGCTGGCGCTGGTCGGGGCGATGCTGCTGCCGCTGGCCCGCGCGGAGGGCGACGGGTTCTATGTATTGGAAGGAATGGCCGCGGCGGAAGCCGGGGAAACCGTCCACCTGACGCTGGAGAAAACCTATTATTCGGGCGATACCATCTACAAGGGATCGACCGGCAAGCCGCTGAACGGCTCCTGCGCGCTGCACTGCGCGGCGGTCGTCATCAGCAACCTCCGCGGGGAAGAGGTGACGGGCCAGCGGGTGGCGGCGGCCAACAACCGCGACATCCGGCAGGAAAAGTCCTGGACGCCCTTCGTGTCCTGGGGAAAGGTGGCGGGCCAGTTCGGGGTCGGCATCCGCACGGAGAACATGGCGCAGTACAGCGCGAACCTGAAGCGCCGCGGCGTGAAGACGTCGGAGCGGCGGGAGCGCAAGATGGCGCGCCTGGCGGAGATCCTGGATGCTTCCGCCCCGGACGGCGGCCTGATCGTGCATTTCAACAGCAGCGGCCAGATGAACGGCAACGGTTCGCACCGGCACGCGGTGGTGCTGATCGGCTATATCACCGCGGGCGACCGGATCGTGGACCTGCTGGTCAACGACTCGTCCCTGCCCGCGCCGGAGGGGGTCTGCGTGCGCATGAGCCGCTCCAGCCTGCCCGAGTCCATCCTGGGCAGGAAACGGACGGAGAAGGCGCTTCACAGCGGCGACAGCCTGGCGATGATCCTGATGGATTACGCCGTCTCGTGCCGCTGGGCCATCAAGGAGGAATGATTTGAGCCACCAGACGCAGGACAGCCCGTCCGTGGACGAGCTGCCCATCAACGAATATTACGAGGAATACCTCGAGGAATACGACGACGGCACCGTGGACCCCGACAGCATCGCGGATGAGCAGGCGGGGGAGGAGCCGCTGACGCTGTTCAAGCCCCGGGACCGGAAGCCATCGTTCATCCTCGCGGTGATCGTGACGGCGTTCCGCCTCATCCTGCTGGCGGTCGTGCTCATCGGCCTGGCGGGGGCCGGCGCGGTCGTCGGCATTGCCCGGGCCTACGTGGATACCGCGCCGGAGCTGGACCTGACCCTCATCGACGACCAGGCGCAGACGTCCTTTATCTGCGACGCCAAGGGCGAGAAGATCACCGATTACAAGGGGACCGAAAACCGCGTCATGGTGTCCCTCGACACGATGCCGATGATCCTCCGCAACGCGTTCGTGGCGGTGGAGGACGCCCGGTTCTATACGCACAACGGCGTGGACCTGAAGCGCATCGCCGGCGCTTTCCTGCGCAATTTTTCGTCCGGGAGCCAGCAGGGCGGGTCGACCATCACCCAGCAGCTGATCAAGAATACCCTGCTGACCAGCGAGCAGAGCTACAAGCGGAAGATCCAGGAAGCCTACCTGGCGCTGCAGCTTGAGGCGCGCTATACCAAGGACCAGATCCTGGAAAGCTACCTGAACACCATCTACCTGGGAGAGAATTACTACGGGGTCAAAACGGCGGCGGCCGGCTATTTCGGCAAGGAGAACCTGAGCGACCTGACCCTCCGGGAATGCGCCATCCTGGCAGGCCTGGCGACCAACCCGTACTATTATAACCCGCGGCGCAACTATTACACGCGCAAGAGCGACGTGACGGACTACCGGGCCATCACCGATGTCCGCACCGACTATGTGCTCAGGTGCATGTATGAAAACCAGCTGATCACCCGGCAGGAATATGAGGCGGCCCTGGTCCCGGAGACGGCGTCCATCCTGGAAAACGCGAGCGCTTCCAATGAGCTCTATCCCTATACCCACTATGTGGAGTACGCTCTGCGGGACGTGATCCAGGTGCTGCTGCGCATCCATAAGCTGGAAAACACCTCCCAGAACCGCATCCGGATGGACAACGAGCTGCGGACCGGCGGCTATGAGGTCCGCCTGGCGCTCGACACGGACATCCAGACGATCGTGGAGGATACCATCTATAATTACACGCGCTATCCGGCGCTGAACGACGCGAACGATACCCCGTACCGGGCGCGCAATTCCGACGGATCGTACGAGGACATCGTGCAGCCCCAGGCGGCGGCGGTGGTCACGGACTACCGCACGGGCGAGATCAAGGCGATCGTCGGCAGCCGCACCCGGCCGACGCAGCGGCTGACCCTCAACCGCGCCGCGGACATGAACATGCCGGTGGGCTCGGCAATCAAGCCGCTCAGCGTCTACGCGCCGGCCATTGAGCTGGGGCACGGCGACCGGGACATCGTCAACAACATGCCGCTGCCCATCACCGGATGGAAGGGCAACAACGGCGAGGATACCTGGCCGCGCAACTATTCCGCGAACACCTATACCGGGCCGGAGACCATGCGCAATGCCCTGGTCCACAGCCACAACACGGCGGCCGCCTATGCGCTGATGAACTTCGTGGGCGTGGAACGGTCCTATGATTTCCTGCTCCGGCTGGGCATCTCGCCGGAGCACATCAACAAGACGCCGTTCGGCCTCGCGCTGGGCTCCAGCGGCATCACGCCCATCGAGCTGGCCATGGCCTACGGCGCGCTGGGCAACGGCGGGATCTACAAGGCGCCGGTCACCTTCACGGTCATCCGGGACTCCGCCCGGCACGACCTGTACGAAAGCAGCAAAAATATGGTGGAGCGCCAGGTGTTTTCCCCTTCCACGGCCTGGCTGGTCATCGACATGATGAAGGAGGTCGTATCCCGGGGCACCGGCACTGCGGCCAAGATCTCCGGCCAGACCGTCGCGGGCAAGACGGGTACCAACTCCGACCAGAAGGGCGTCACCTTCGCGGGGCTCACCGGCTGGTACTGCGGTACGGTGTGGATCGGCCATGACAATTACAAATCGCTGGCCAGCAAGACGACGGGCGGCAACAGCGCCGCGGCGCTGTGGCAGGCCTTCATGAGCGAGATCCACCGGAAGAAAGGGCTGGAGAACCGCGATATCCTGAAGGGCGATGCCTCGGCGTACGGCCTGGTCCGGGTGACGACCTGCAAATACTCCGGCCAGCTGGCTACGGACGCCTGCCGGGACGATGGTGTTGAAACGGGCTGGTGGCCCGCCGCCAGCGTGCCGACGCAGTACTGCTCCATGCACGTGCAGCAGACGGTCTGCGTGGACTCGGGCATGCTGGCCGGCCCCTACTGTACCCATACCGAGACCCGGGGCGTGGTGTCCCTGCCGGTCGGCCATCCGCTGGCCCGCTTCATGGGGACGGAGTACCAGGACGTGCTGACCGAGTATTACGGCCCGACCGTGCAGGGATCCGCCCTGTGCACCTGGCATGTCGCCCCGCTGTATACTACGCCGGAGCCCGGCGTATGGACCGAACCCGACGGGCCGGACGACTGGCAGGGCCAGGACGACTGGCAGGGCCAGGACGATGGCCCCACCCAGGACATCTGGGCGCAGTACGCGCCGTCGCAGGCTTTGCGGGATGCCGCTGCCGCCTTGCTGGATGATGCGTATCAACAGCTGGGATGGATGCAGCCCGGCTCCGCCAGCTATGAAAACCTGGCGGCCGCCTGCGGCCAGCTGTCCGCGCTGCTGAACGGCGGCGCCACCAGCGACATGCTGACCGACGCCATGAATACCGTCCAGCGGGCGATGGCGGGATACTGACCGGAAGCCGGCAGCACTTTCCATCACGGATCATCCGTGCTATAATACCCTTGGGAACCGTGGCGCGACCGCAGCTGTCCGCAGCCGGTTCCCGACAGTAATGGTGAGGAGGACATGAAAATGAAACGAGTCCTGATACCCCTGCTCGCGCTGGCACTGCTCCTGGCGGGCGTGTGCGCGCAGGCGGAGGGGGACACCCTGAAGTTTGACAAAACGCTGAACACGGTGTTTGAAGGGGAAACCCTCCAGACCGTCCTGACCCGGGCCGGCGGCCCGGCGGAGGGTGAGCTCAGCTATACCTCGTCCAACCAGAAGGTCGCCGTCGTGGACGCCCAGGGCGTCGTGACCGGCGTCAAAAAGGGCGAGGCCGTGATTACCGCCACGGTCAGGACGGATAAAAAGACCTGGCGCGCCCAGCTGCAGGTCACGGTGGCCCGCAAGGCGGAATCGGTGACGGTCAACACCGCCAAGCTGCCGGTGTTCGCCGCGGACGATCCGCTGCTGAGCGGCCTGCTGGACACGAACGCCGACCCGTCGGCGGCGGCGCTGCCGGTGCTGGTCATTCCGGCCAAGAAGACCTATGAACTGCAGATCACCACGATGCCCCAGGACGCCACCAGCCGGAAGCTGGTGATCAGCGCCGCGGATCCGGCGATCCTGAAGGTGCGTGACAAGACGATCACCGGCGGCGCCGCGGGCGAGACCGTGCTGACCGTCGCGAACGCCCTGAGCCCGGAAATCAACGCGCAGTACCGCGTGCTGGTCGTCAATCCGGTCTCGCGGATCCAGCTGTCCTTCCCGGCCCGGACGATCGCCGTGGGCAGCACGATGCCGCTCAGCGCGGCGTACTCGCCCGAAACGGCGACGCTGCAGGCGGTTGTCTGGTCGACCTCGGACGAGCGGATCGCCACCGTGGATGAAAACGGCGCGGTCACCGGCATCAAGCGCGGCGAGGTCCGCCTGACGGCGGTCTCCCGGGACGGCAGCGGCGTCCGGGCCAGCATCGAGCTCAAGGTCACGCAGAGCCCCACCGATATCACGCTGAACAAGCCGGAGCTGACGGTTGACGCGGGTCGTACGGCCGTTCTGGCCGCGACGGTCCTGCCGCAGAACGCGGACAACAAGGGCGTCGTCTGGGCCTCGTCCGACGAAAGCGTCGCGACGGTCAACCAGGAAGGCCGCGTCAAGGGCATCGCCCTGGGCACCTGCGAAATCATCTGCACCAGCAAGGTGGCGCCTGAGGTACAGGCGACGGCTACCGTGCATGTCCAGCAGCCGGTGACCAAGGTCGTCCTGGATGCCGCGCCCGCGATCTACGTGGGCGAGACCGGCATCCTGACCTGGCATGTGGAGCCGGAAAACGCCAGCAACAAGACGCTGAAGTTTACCAGCTCCAACACCCGTATCCTGACGGTGGACGAGCGTGGCGTCGTGACGGCGGTCAAGGCCGGCGAAGCGTACGTCACCGCGACGACTACCGACGGCAGCGAGCGCAAGGCCCGCGTGAAGGTCAATATCTACCAGCACGTGACGGGCGTGCACATGCTCCGCGAGACGGCTTATATCTGCCCGGGCGAGACCGCGACGGCCGGCGCCGTGCTGGAGCCCAGCAACGCGACCAACAACCACATGACCTGGGTGAGCGTTGATCCGTACATCGCGGCGGTGTCCGGCGATACCCACCGCGCGCGCATCACCGGCCAGGCCAACGGCCAGACGGTGATCTACGGCACGACGGAGGACGGCGGCTTCACCACGTCGATCGTCGTGAAGGTCGGCGACTATGATCACTCGCTCCGCCTGACGTCCGCAGACCTGAGCGGACGGGAGGATTTCCTGGTGCAGGCCCGCAACGTCAGTGACCTGTACATCACCCAGATCACGGTGGAGATCGAAGCCTACGACCTGCAGGGCAACCCGATGCCGATCAACATCAAGGACGGCGGCAACAAGATCAAGGGCTATTACAAGCGCGGCCTGAACCCGGACGCCCGCACGCGCGACGACGGCTGGTCCTACCCGGATTATGACAAGCCGCAGAACGATATCATCGGCAGCTATACGGTCCGGATCATCAGCTACCAGATCGACCGCGACTGGGTGAAGACCATCCGCACCCGCAACCGGCCGACCCGCACATACGTTTCCCCGTATTGAACGCAGAGATAAAAGGAGGTTATCCCCATGCTGAAGCGTATTCTTCCCCTGCTCCTGGCCGTGGCGCTGATCGCGGTCCTGATCCCGACCGCCGCGCTGGGCGACGCAGGCGATTACTATGTGTATACCGAGAACGGCGAACCCCTGAACGTCCGTGAGAAACCCAACGGCACGATCGTCGGCAGCATCCGCAGCGGCGAAAAGGTGTACGTGTACTCCTTCGTGAACGCGGCTTGGGCCCGCGTGACCTTCCATTATGCCAAGGGCGGCGTTGAGGGCGATTATGACGCCTATATCAACCGCCGCTACCTGACCCGGACCCTGCCCGAGGACCAGCCGGCTGCGGCTGTGACTGCCCCCATTGAAGTGGACACCCTGACGGACCTCAACCGGATCTTCAAGACCGCGAGGGCGGTGGAACCCTACCAGGTGACGCTGCGCCCGAGCCGCGTGACCGGCTGGGTGAGCATGCGCTGGGCGCCGTATGAAAGCGCCGCGCTGCTGGCTACCTACAAGGCCAACGACCAGCTGACCGTGCTCAAGGAGCTGGACGGCTGGCTGCAGGTGCAGGATCCTGCCACCGGCAACGTTGGTTTCATCAACATCGCCTACATCGCCGAATAAAGGAGGCTGCCCATCATGAAACGTCTGATCGCTTTGCTTCTCTGCGTCCTGCTGCTGTCCGCTTCCGCCGCGCTGGCGGACAAGACGGCCATCGGCACGCTCAACATCAACGGTGTGTTTACCCTGCGGTGCGGCCTGCCGGAAGGCTACCAGGTCACCACAGTGGTGGACGACGGCAGCCAGGTCATTGCCCGTATCCAGTCCGACGATCCGCTGAAGCCGGTGATGATGCTGTCCGTCGCGTTTGACGAGCTCTATGCCGGCGTGGACCGGATGAACTACCTGGACGAGGAAGCCCTGGCCGTCCTGGAAGCCACCTTTACCGAGCCGGACCCGTCCGTCGAGATCACCTACGGCGATACCGGCCTGGGCACGCGCCTGCTGATCGCGCGGCAGACCCTGGACGACGCGCAGTACATCGACTTCCTGAGCATCTACAAGGGCTATTTCGTCGAGTTTGTCATGATCGCCTCGGAGCAGGCGGAGGACAAGACCCTCACGGACGAACAGCTGCAGCTGTGCATCGACTTCCTGACGGACCTCGACTTCATCCCCGGTGAGCAGTCCGACCTGGACACCGCGGCCGGCCAGACCTTTATCGCGCGGCTGGGCGACTATGATGACGATGCCAACGAGCTGACGGTCACCCTCCGGCTGCCCGTGCTGCTGGGCGCCGACGCGGTGGACGCCCTGAAGGAGGGCGACACCCTGTCCTTCGCGGACGAGACGGTCATCGTGGAAAAGGCCGAGCGCGACGAGTTCGGCGACGTGGTCGTCAACGACGATTATATCCTGACCCCGGACGGCAACGGCAGCTACAAGGTGTCCCTGTATGAGGTGACCTGCCTGCAGGACGGCGCAACGGTCACCGTGGCGGTGCCGGACACGCTCGTCTTCATCGAGAACATCGATCCCGAGACCCTGGAGATCCTGGAAGAGCCGGCCGTCCATACCGCCGCGGAGCTGATCGCCGCGCTGCAGTCCGACGTCGGCCCCGGCTTTGACAACGACAACGTCCGGGTGACCTTCGGCGAAAACGGCGAGCTCGTACAGGTGGTGCGCGAGTACGTACCGTGGCAGTAAGCGTTCAGTCTTCGACTGAACCGTAGGGGGGACTGGCGTCCCCCCTGCGGGACCCCCCTCTCAGATTTGCCTGTGCGGCAAATCTGCAAGGTACAAACGGCTGACGCCGTTTGGTCCTCGCACCGTACATGCCGCTGCTGCGGATTACAGTCGGAGGGTGC